>NZ_JBICMM010000025.1:0-8986 GCF_043106425.1 Pseudomonas sp. FYR_2 | reverse complement strand
CGAAAAAGGGGCCGACGATGCGCGTCGGCCCCTCCACTTCACCGCTTAGTCAGCAGTCAATGCTCGGCAACCGCTGCCCGCCTGACTGTTTCATTGCCATGCTCGTCCACCTCCAGCATCGGCACCTCATTCCCTTCAGCGTCGAACAGCTTGCCATCCTTGAAGTAGTCACCATCACGCAACGCAGAAATGTCCGAGTACTGGATGGTGCGCTCGTAGGCTGCAGCGAACACCGACTGGTTTTCCGAGTTGCCGGTGGTGAAGTGGTTGAAGATCAGGTTCAGCAGGATGGCCATGATCGCCGCCGAACTGATGCCCGAGTGGAAGATGGTCTCGAACCAGTTCGGGAAGTGGTGGTAGAAGGTCGGCGCGGCAATCGGGATCATGCCGAAGCCCAGCGAGGCCGCGACGATGATCAGGTTGACGTTGTTCTTGTAGCTGACCTTCGACAGGGTGCGGATACCACTGGCTGCCACGGTGCCGAACAGCACGATGCCCGCGCCGCCCAGTACCGGGGTAGGTACGGCGGCAATCACCCGGCCCATGATCGGCAGCAGGCCGAGCACCACTAGGATCACGCCACCGGTAGCCACCACATAGCGGCTCTTGACCCCGGTCACGGCCACCAGGCCAACGTTCTGGGCGAACGCGCTCTGGGTGAACGAGCCGAAGATCGGCGCCAGGATGCTCGATGCCATGTCGGCGCGCAGGCCATTGCCCAGCCGCTTGGAGTCGACCTTGGTATCGATGATCTCACCTACGGCGAGGATGTCGGCCGAGGTTTCCACCAGGGTCACCATGATCACGATGCACATCGACAGGATCGCGGCGATGTGGAATTCCGGCATGCCGAAATGGAACGGCGTCGGGAAGGCGAACATCGGGCCTTCGGTGACTTTGCTGAAGTCGGTCATGCCCAGCGCCCAGGCGATCAGCGTGCCGACCACCATGGCCAGCAGGATCGACAGGCGCGAGATGGTCGCGCTGCCCAGCTTGCTCAGCAGCAGCACGATGGCGAAGGTGAGCCCGGCCAGGCCGATGTTGGCCACGCTGCCGAATTCTGGCGAGGCGCTGTTGCCGCCCATTACCCAGCGTGCGGCCACTGGCATCAGGGTCAGGCCGATGGTGGTGATGACGATACCGGTCACCAGTGGCGGGAAGAACTTGGTGATGCGCGAGAACACCGGCGTGATCAGAAAGCCGATCAGCGATGCCGCCATGACCGCGCCAAGCACGCCCGGTAAGCCACCGCCGCCATCGCTGCTGAGGATCGCGCCCATGGTCGCCACACCGGCGAACGATACGCCCTGCACCAGCGGCAACTGGCAACCGAAGAACGGCAGCCCCAAGGTCTGTAGCAGGGTGGCCAAGCCACCGGCAAACAGCGAGGCCGCGATCAGCATGCCGATTTCGGCACCGTTCAGGCCAGCGGCCTGCCCCAGGATCAGGGGTACCGCGACGATCCCCCCGTACATGGTCAACACATGCTGCAGACCATAGGCCAGGTTGGCACCAAGCCCGAGGTTTTCATCCTCGGGGCGCTTGGTGGGAGACGTGCTAGGGGACGTAGTCATGGAGCAGGCTCTCTGTTTATTGTTGTGTCGCTACTGTAGACATTTCCTGCCAATGATTGCCACAGAAATTGTATACAAGATTTTGATCGGAGCGCGTACACGGGCGACCGCTGGGTGTGCAAAAACCCAATGCAGAAGCCGTACCAACTCATCGAAAGCGGTGCTAGAGGGGTGTGTACAAAGTGCTGCTACCCAGGCTTAAAGCTGTCTGGGTAGACAGGAAACGTCAGGCGGGAGAGCTATTAGCTAGCTAAGAGATTTCATTATTCGATGAGTTCGCGCAGCTCACGCATCATTTCGGTGCTGTCAGCCACGTTCAATTCCACAAGACGGTGCAAATGGGTCATCGAATCGACGTCGATATAGAGGCAGATGAAGCCCAGACGATCGGGTTCTTCGTGGCGCAGCTCGACCTGCATCTTTACACGGGCTTCCTCACCCAGATGGATAGTGGCGTCGAAGTCCTGGGTCAGGTCGGCGTCCCAATTTGCCGGGCGCTCGATCAGCAGGCCTTTGAGTGAAAGATCCAGCAACTTGGCAGGCCAGCACTTCAGGCCTTGCCGCAGTTCGGCGGGGGCGTCGAAATCGATACGCTGGAAGCGGCGGCGTTCGTCGTGATCGCTCATGGCATGGGTCCTCGGGTGGGTCCTAAGGTGACATCCTGACTATAGTTAGAGTGGTATGTGCATCAGGTACCGCAATCTGGCCGCAGAGGCTCTAGACCAAAGCAAGTGTGGCAATGCGCGATGACTGGCCCTAGACTCGGTGGGCGGTCTTTCCAATCCACCAGCTGGAAGCAAACCATGAACAACAATAATAGCCTGCTACGCCACATTCCGTGGCTGGCGCTGGCAGTCATAGGGGCCTGCGCGCTGGGTGTGGTAGCCCTGCGGCGCGGTGAGGCGATCAACGCCTTGTGGATCGTGGTCGCGGCAGTGGCCATCTACCTGGTTGCCTACCGTTACTACAGCCTGTTCATCGCCACCAAGGTGATGCAACTCGACCCGCGGCGCGCCACGCCTGCGGTGCTCAACAACGACGGCCTGGACTACGTCCCGACCAACAAACACATTCTTTTCGGTCACCACTTCGCCGCTATCGCTGGCGCAGGCCCCCTGGTCGGCCCGGTGCTTGCCGCGCAAATGGGCTACCTGCCCGGCACGCTGTGGCTGATTGCCGGTGTGGTGCTGGCCGGTGCGGTGCAGGACTTCATGGTCCTGTTCCTGTCTACCCGCCGCAACGGCCGCTCGCTGGGCGACATGGTGCGCGAGGAGATGGGCCGCATTCCGGGCACCATCGCCCTGTTTGGCTGCTTCCTGATCATGATCATCATCCTGGCGGTGCTGGCGCTGATCGTGGTCAAGGCCCTGGCCGAAAGCCCATGGGGCATGTTCACGGTGATGGCGACCATCCCGATCGCGATGTTCATGGGCATCTACATGCGCTACATCCGCCCGGGCCGCATCGGCGAAATCTCGGTCATAGGCGTGGTTTTGCTGCTGGCTTCGATCTGGCTGGGCGGTGTAATCGCTGCAGACCCGGTGTGGGGCCCAGCGTTCACCTTCACGGGCGTGCAGATCACCTGGATGCTGGTGGGCTACGGCTTCGTTGCCGCGGTGCTGCCGGTATGGCTGGTGCTGGCACCGCGTGACTACCTGTCCACCTTCCTCAAGATCGGCACTATCGTTGGCCTGGCCATCGGTATCCTGATCATCGCGCCCGAGCTGAAAATGCCGGCGCTGACCCAGTTCACCGACGGCACCGGCCCGGTGTGGAAGGGCACCCTGTTCCCGTTCCTGTTCATCACCATTGCCTGTGGTGCGGTGTCCGGCTTCCATGCGCTGATCTCCTCGGGAACAACGCCCAAGCTGCTGGACAACGAAACCAACGCCCGCTACATCGGCTACGGCGGCATGCTGATGGAGTCGTTCGTCGCCATCATGGCCATGGTCGCCGCTTCGGTGATCGAGCCGGGTGTGTACTTCGCCATGAACAGCCCGGCCGCCGTGGTTGGTGCAGACGTGGCGTCGGTGGCGCAGACGGTCAGCAGCTGGGGCTTCCTGATTACACCTGAGCAGCTTGAAGCCGTCGCCCGTGACATCGGTGAGCACACCATCCTGGCCCGTGCCGGCGGTGCGCCGACCCTGGCGGTCGGTATCGCGCAGATCCTGCACCAGGTGTTGCCAGGTGAAAACACCATGGCCTTCTGGTACCACTTCGCGATCCTGTTCGAGGCGCTGTTCATCCTCACCGCGGTGGACGCCGGTACCCGTGCCGGGCGCTTCATGCTGCAAGACCTGCTGGGCAGCTTCGTGCCGGCGCTCAAACGCACCGAATCGTGGGGCGCCAACCTGCTTGCCACCGCGGGTTGCGTGGCACTCTGGGGCTACCTGCTGTACCAGGGCGTGATCGACCCGCTGGGCGGCATCAACACCCTGTGGCCGCTGTTCGGCATCTCCAACCAGATGCTGGCCGGGATCGCCCTGATGCTCGGTACCGTAGTGCTGATCAAGATGAAGCGTCAGCGCTACATCTGGGTCACCCTGGTGCCGGCCGTCTGGCTGCTGATCTGCACCACGGCTGCAGGCCTGATCAAACTGTTTGACCCGAACCCGGCGGTTGGCTTCCTGGCCCTGGCCAAGAAATACAGCACCGCGCTGGACGCCGGCCAGGTACTGGCCCCGGCCAAGGACATCGGGCAGATGCAGCATGTGATCTTCAACGCCTACACCAACGCGGGCCTGACGATTCTGTTCCTGCTGGTGGTGTTCAGCATCCTGTTCTTCGCCATCAAGGTTGGCTATGCCGCCCTGGGCCGCAAGGAACGTACCGACAAGGAAACCCCGTTCCAGGCACTGCCTGACGCGTAATCGAGAGGACTGCAGTCATGTTCAACGACCTGGGTCGACTGGGTAAATACCTGGGGCAGGCAGCCCGCCTGATGGTCGGCATGCCCGACTACGACAACTATGTCGAGCACATGCAGAAGACCCACCCGGACAAGCCGGTGATGACGTACGAGGAATTCTTCCGCGAACGTCAGGAAGCGCGTTACGGTGGCAAGTCCGGGCCCAAGTGCTGTTGAGCCTGCGACACGTGTGAACCTGTGGGAGCCTGGGTAACCGGCTCCCACAGTCATTTCAGATTCAGGAGATTTACTGCGTGCAGACGCCCATTCCCGTAACCGTGCTCACTGGCTTCCTCGGTGCCGGCAAGACCACCTTGCTCAAGCACATGCTCAAGGCCGAGCACGGCCTGAAACTCGCCGTGATCGAAAACGAGTTCAGCGAGGCTGGCATTGACAGCCAACTGCTGGGCGACGAACCGGTGCAGGTGATGACCCTGGCCAACGGCTGCGTATGCTGCAGCATCCACGGCGACCTCACCCGCGCCCTGTACCTGCTGCTTGAACGCCTGGACGCTGGCGAAATCGCCTTCGACCGCCTGGTAATCGAATGCACAGGCCTGGCCGATCCGGCGCCGGTGGCGCAAACCTTTTTCATCGACGAGGAACTGCGTGAGCGCTACATCCTCGACGGCATCATCACCCTGGTAGACGCGGCTCATGCCGAACTGCACCTGACCCAAACCATTGCCCAGGCCCAGGTCGGCTTTGCCGATCGCTTGCTGTTGAGCAAGACCGACCTGGTTGACTCGGCTGCGGTAGAAGCCCTGCGCGAACGCCTGGCCCGCATCAATGGTCGGGCCGCAGCCCGGGTGGTCGAGCACGGTCGTATCGACCTGGCTGAGCTACTGGATGTGCGTGGCTTCAACCTCCACCCCGACTTGGGTGCGAACCTGAAGCCGACGTTACGCCCTGTACTCAAACCGGCTACCCCGGACCGTATTTCCACGCTGGTGTTGCGTACGGAAACCGCGCTGGACATCGACCGCCTCAGCGATTTTATGAACGACCTGCTGGAAACCCACGGCAAACAGCTGTTGCGTTACAAGGGCGTGCTGAACATTGCCGGAGAGGACCGCAAGCTGGTGTTCCAGGGTGTGCTCAAGCTTTACGGCTTCGACTGGGATGCCGAGTGGGCTGAAGGTGAAACCCGCGAAAGCGTGATGGTGTTCGTCGCCGATGAACTGCCCGAGGCTACGATTCGGGCTGGCTTCGAGGCGTTGGCTGCGGGCTGAGCCGGCGCGGCGTTTGTGGCGCGAACCACTGCGGCCATGAGCTGCGGTGGCGGGTTTCGACCTCGATGCAGGGGATCAGACGCTCGGTGAGCACCGCCGTTTGCCGAACGGCCTTGGCCGTACGGTACTTGATGCTGTGTATGCATTCGCGGTCGCCGAACTCGCAGCGGTTCAGTGCGGTACCGCCGCAGGGGCCGTTGGCCAGGCCCTTGGGGCAGGTTTCCGGGCAGATGTACAACGTGTCTTCCAGGCGGCAGCGGCCACAGGTGTCGCAGCCCACCAATGGCCGTTTCACTGCGCGCTCCATTTTGTGCAGCACCTGTGCGCCAACCGGTGTTGACCACAGCGGCTGGCGCACCGCCCAGCCAAATGCCTTGCTCAGGCTATTGCGACGGCTGAACAGCAATGAATGCATGCCGTGCATCAGGTGATAGCGCGCTTTTTCTGTGAGCGAAGCATCGACCCGTGACTCGCCTTGGCGCCAACCCGCCTGCGGCGGATGGAAGGTGACTGCCGGCAGGCCGGGCATCTGCCAGCTGGCGCGCCATGCAGGCGCCCATTGATCCAGGGTGTGGATCCGGGTTTGCCAGTGTTCGATGCGTGCCTCAAGGGCCAGCAGTTGTTTGAGTTCGTGAACCCCTGACAGATGCACGCCGGCGTAACCCATCAGCTTCACGCCGATGATCTGCAAGGCCAGGCGGTCAACGCTGCGTGCCTGGGCAAAGGCCTTGGACTGCACGGTCTCCGCTTCGAGCATGTCACGCATCGACGGTGTGACGGTAACGCCAGCCACGTGGTCGAGCATCGCAGCGCGCCCGTGGGTAAGGCTCATCAGGCACGCCAGCATGGGCTTGGGCGTGGCCTGGCGGCGCATCCAGTGCATGGCTTCCTGGTGTTTATCCCCATCGAACCCCAGTTGCAGAGTGAGGAAGTCGGCGCCTGCTGCCAGCTTTTTTTCGGCCTTGAAATACTGGGCGCCGCCTTCTTCCTCGTGGTACTTGAACGGGTTCAGTGCAGCGCCCAGCAGCCAGTGTGGGCAAGCCTGGCGAGCGATCTGCAGGGCGGCGACCGACTCCAGGTAACGCACCGGGCGCTGGCCAGGCTCGTGGCCGGGCAGGCGGTCGCCGGTCAGCAGCAACAGCTGGTCGAGGCCGGCGGCGTCCATGCGTTGCAACTGGGCGAGCAGGTGGTGGCGTTCGCGGTCCTTGCCGGAAAAGTGCGGCAGGGCAGGCACCGGGTTGCTGAACGAGGCGAGGGCGTCCAGCGGCGACATGTCCAGCGGGCTGCCGACACGGTCGCCGATGGCAATGGTCATCGGCCAGCCACACAGGTGCGCACGGACCATGATCGCTTCCATGGCGGCGAAGCGTTCTGCGGAAGGCTTGGGGACGAACTCCGTCACGCAGACGAAATTTTGTTCGCGCAGCGCGGTTTTCAGCAGGCTCATGTGGCCGGGTACCTGGTGTGGTCAAGGTGCCATTGTGCGGCACAAGGTGGACCGGATCATGTCCGGGGGCGCAGGAGGGTGCCCTGATTGAGACATGATCATGAAGAAATCTTGAGTTCATCTCAAATTTAATGAGTTTGCCTCAACGGTCCGCGAACCGGAAAATCCCCTCAATCATTTATGCATGCTGAAGGGACAAGACATGGCACTGGCACATAACCTGGGCTTTCCACACACCTGCGGCGACCATGAGCTGTGGCAGGTGCAGAAAGACGCCGGCATAGAACTGCTGCCAGTCGGCGACATTGCCTGGTACGGCCAGGTGTTGGCCGGTGACCACCAGCAGTTTGCCCTGAACTGGGAACAGCTTTTCGAGGAAGTAGCGCAAGCCACAGCCCTGGGCCATGCGGTCAAGCCGGTGTTGCTGGGCCCGTTGAGCTACCTGTGGCAGGCCACAGCCAAGGCCAGTGATGTCGACAAACTGGAGCCACTCGACAGCCTGCTGCCGCTGTATGACCAAACCCTCAACCGCCTGGCTGCCCTGGGTGTCGAGTGGGTGCAGATCGATGAACCGATCCTCGCCCTTGAGTTGCCGCAAGATTGGAAAAACGCCTACGAACGCGTCTACAACATTCTTCAGCGCGCACCTTTGAAGAAGTTGATCGCCACTTACGCGGGGGGGCTTGAAGGCAACCTTGGCCTGGCCGCGAACCTGCCGGTCGATGGCTTGCACATCGACCTGGTGCAGGCACCCGAGCAGTACACCACCATGCTCGACCGCCTGCCGGCCTACAAGGTGCTGTCGCTGGGCTTGGTCGACGGCCGCAACGCTTTGCCTTGCGACCAGGAAAAGACCCTGGACCTGCTGCGCGATGCCCACGAGCGTCTGGGGGAGCGGCTGTGGGTGGCGCCATCTTGCGCGTTGCTGCGAAGCCCATTGGACCTGGCGGTGCAGAAGTGCCAGGAAGTGGCTGAACTGGTCAAGGCCTTGAATAACGCGCTGAAACAGGTCGCTATCGCCGCTTGATCCTCAAACACCCTAGAATGCCGACTCCGATTCAAATCGACAGGGAGTGATGCGATGAGAGTTCTGGTAGTCGGCGCCAGCAAGGGCCTGGGTAAGGCCTTCATGGAAGGGTTGGGCAAACCGGGTGACACTTTGGTCGGCGTCTCTCGCACCCGGCCAGCAGACGTGAGCTTGGGCCAGGGTGTTGAAGCCCAGTGGATCGAGGCCGACCTCGGCCAGCCCGCTGCCGCCGTCGAGGCCATTGCCGAAGCAGTGGCCGAGGGCGGGGTGGATACGCTGATCTACAACCTCGGCTTGTGGGAGGCCGAAGCGTTCGAAGCGCACTACAGCTTCCTTGAAGACCGTGATGTGGAATTGCAGCGCATGGTCGACTGCAACATCACGGCAACCATCCTGCTGATCAAGCGCCTGCTGCCGTTGCTGCTTGAAAGCGAAAAACCACGGATTATCCTGACCGGCTCCACCTCGGGCTTGCCCCAGAGTGGTCGCCCGGAAGTGACCTTTGCCGCCTCCAAATTCGCCCTTCGCGGTATTGCCGAGGCGTTGCGCGAAGGTTATCGGGGGCAGGGCCTTGGGGTGACGTGCCTGAACCTGGGATACCTGAATACCGAGGACGGTCTGGACGTGCCGGTGGCCGAGGCTGCGGTGCGTGGGGAAGGGGGGCTGATACCGCTGCATGATGTGGTGCTGATGGTACGCACGCTGCTTGAACTGTCGGCGGCGAGCTATGTGCGGGAGCTGATCTTACCGGCCATAGCCGATGAGCGGTTCTGAAGGCTGAGGTTGCTTTGTAGGCAG
>NZ_JBICMM010000024.1:0-201566 GCF_043106425.1 Pseudomonas sp. FYR_2 | reverse complement strand
ATAAATCATCCGGCGATTGCGACCAGGTCCTGAGCCTGCTGTTCACCAACCACGGAGCGGCAGCCGCCACGCTTGCCCACGGCAATCACCCGGGCCTGCGGGCAATGATCCAGCACTGCCGGGTTGACCAGGTCGTCGATCATTACCACTGCCGCTTGCTGCAAGGCACGCACGGCCTTGAGGGTGGGCAGTTCAGGGTCGCCAGGGCCGGCGCCTACCAGCCAGACTTTTGCATTCATCGGGTATTCCTCGTTGGCAGGGTGCGCTCAGCCTTTGAGCAGGCCAAGCAGCAGGATCAGGTTGAGTAGCAACGACAGCAGGGCCAGGGTGCGCCATACCTTCAACGGCTCGCGTTCCAGCAAGGGGCGTGGCCTGTCAGGCAGCTCTTGGCGGTCGCCACGCTCAAGCAGCAACAACCAGTGTTCGGCCGTTTCGAAGCGCTGCGCTGGATCGGCCGCCACCGCCTGCTGCAGGTTGTGCTGCAGCCATTCCGGCAAGTCGGGGCGGTAGCGTGCAGCGTTGACCGGCTGACCGAAGCGCGGGCGCTGAAAGGCTTCCACCTCGCCATACGGGTAGTGCCCGGTCAGCAGGTGATACAGCGTCACGCCCACGGCATACAAGTCCTGGCGCGGGCTGGGTGGTTGGCCGTCGAACGCTTCCGGGGCGATGTACGAGGGCGTGCCGGGTACGTCGTGCGGCGCGTCTTCGCAAAGGCCGGGGCAATAGGCCAGGCCGAAATCCAGCAGGCGCAGTTGGCCATCGCTGCCCAGGTGCAGGTTGTCTGGCTTGATGTCGCGGTGCAGCAGGTTGCGCCGGTGCAACACGCCAACCGCCTGCAGCAGTTGCCGGGCCATCTCCAGCCACTGCGGCAGGGGCAGCGGGCCGTGCTCGGCCAGCAGGGTTGCAAGGCTTTGGCCGGGGTACTCGCGCATCACGTAGTACAGGTGTTGCCGCTGGCTGGCCGCATGCAACTCGGGGAAGTGGCGGCCTGCAACTCGGCGCAGGAACCACTCTTCGAGCAACAGCGCTTGCGCAGCACCGGGCTCTTGTTCGCGTTCGGCAGGCAGGGTCTTGAGAAGCCAAGGTCGGCCTTGGCTGTCGCGCACCCGGTATAGCAGCGACTGGCGGCTTTGTGAAAGCAGGCAGTCGGCCTGCCAGTCATCGATCACTTGGCCTGTTCGCAGCGCGCCGGGCACCGGCCACTGCTGTAACTGCGCCAAAGTATCGCCCAGGTTGGCGGTGCCCAGCTGTTCGACGTGCACCAGCAGGGCACTGGCATTGTCCTGGCTGCCATTGAGGTGCGCGCTGGCAACCAGTGTGTCGACGGCCAGTTGCAAGTCGGTCTGATCGCGCAGCACGGCCTGGATGTGTTGGTCGCCCAGGCTGGCCCAAACCCCGTCGCTGAGCAGCAGGAAGCACTCGCCTGGCTGCAGCTCGCCCTCCAGGTAATCCACCAGCAGGTGCTGGTCCAGGCCCAGTGCGCGTTTTAGTACATGCTGCATGCCCGGCTGGTCCCACACATGGTCTTCGCTCAGGCACTGCAGGCGCCCGGCGTACCAGCGGTAAACCCGGCAATCACCCACATGGGCCAAGGTGAAGCGCCGGCCACGTAACACCAGTGCGCTGAGTGTGGTCAACAACGGCTGTCCGCTGCCTTGGGCGCGCAGCCAGCGGTTCTGAGCCAGCAACAGGCGGTCCAGGGCCTGGGCAACGCTCCAGGTGGCGGGGGTGGCGTAGTAATCCAAGGCCAGTGCCTGCAAGCTGGCCCGTGCGGCCAGGCCACCATCGGCGCATTGGCTGACGCCGTCGGCGAGGGCGAACAGGTAGCCCTTGCTGGCGGCCAGCTCCGGCGCCGGGGTGACCAGGCGCAGGGCATCCTGGTTTTCCTCGCGGGGCCCGGTGGCGCTGGCGTGGGCGAACTTCAGTTGCAGGCTCATGGGTGTCACTCAGACCCGTGCAGCGGTAACGGCTGCAGAGCCCCAGGTGGTGCGCCAGCGTTGTTTCACGCCATGCAGGCCGAACCAGGCCAGCAGGCCCAGGCTGGCGAACAGCCACAACCCCAACTGGTAGTCACCGGTGTGCTGCTTGATGGTGCCAAGCCCGGCTGCTAGCAGGAAACCACCGATACCGCCGGCCATGCCGATCAGCCCGGTCATCACGCCGATCTCCTGGCGGAAGCGCTGTGGTACCAACTGGAATACCGCACCATTGCCGGCGCCCAGGCCGAGCATGGCGCTTACGAACAGTGCCAGTGCGGCGGCTGCGGACGGCAGGTTGAAACCGACTGCCGCAATGCAGATGGCTGCCACGCTGTACATGCCCAACAGGGTGCGGATACCGCCGAAGCGGTCGGCCAGGGCACCGCCGAGCGGGCGCATCAGGCTGCCGGCGAATACGCAGGCGGCGGTGTAGTAGCCGGCGGTGACCGGGCTCAGGCCGTACTGGTCGCTGAAGTAGCCGGGCAGGGCGCTGGCCAGGCCGATGAAGCCGCCAAAGGTGACGCTGTAGAAGAACATGAACCACCAGCTGTCACGGTCGCCGAGGGCCTTGAGGTAGTCGGCCATCGCTTTTGGCTTGGGGCGTTGTGGCGCATTTCGCGCCACCAGGGCGAACACCACTAGCGCCAGCGACAACGGAATCAGCGCGAAGCCGAACACATTGTTCCAGCCAAAGCCGGCAGCCAGCGCCGGGGCCAGCAGGGCAGCGAACACCGTGCCGGAGTTGCCGGCACCGGCGATGCCCATGGCCTTGCCCTGATGCTGCGGCGGGTACCACTGTGAAGCCAGCGGCAACGACACGGCAAACGACGCACCGGCAAAGCCGAGGAACACGCCCAGTAGCAGGGCCTGTTCGTAGCTGTGCACACCCAGGTGCCAGGCGCACGCCAAGGCGACGATGACGACCACCTGGCCGATCAGCCCGGCTGTTTTGGGTGACAGGCGGTCAACCAGCACGCCCATGGCGAAGCGCAGGATCGCCCCGGCCAGGATCGGCGTGGCCACCATCAGGCCCCGTTGCTGCGCACTCAGTTGCAAGTCGGCGGCAATCTGCACCGCCAGCGGGCCCAGCAGGTACCAGACCATGAAGCTGAGGTCGAAGTACAGGAACGCGGCGAACAGCGTGGGCACATGCCCAGATTTCCAGAAGCTGGTACTCATCGAACACCTCACTCGGCAATGCAACGGAACGAAAAAGACGCCGCCACCCGCTCCACGGTCGTGGAGGGGAGAGCGACGTCTTTGTCGGGATTTAAGTGGGGCAACCGCCGTTGGCTACCGGTGATGTTTGTTCAGCAAGAGATGGGCCAAGTATTGGCCTGTCTTTATATTTTCAGCGCCTGTGAGATCGAGCGCCGCCCGCGCGGCGCTCGATCTACAAGGCGCTGAAAGCGTCAAGGCAAGCACATCAGCCCAGCATTTCGTGCATGGCAATGATCTGCTCCGCCACCTGGATCAGCTTCTGCTGCCGGCTCATGGCCTGGCGGCGCATCAGGGTGTAGGCCTGTTCTTCGTTGCAGTCCTTCATCTTCATCAGCAAACCCTTGGCCTGCTCGATACGCTTGCGCTCGGCCAGCTGCTGGTCGCGCGCCAGCAGCTGCGCCCTAAGCGCCTGGTCACTTTCAAAGCGGGCCATGGCCACATCCAGAATCGGCTGCAGCCGGGCAGCATGGATACCTTCGACGATGTAGGCACTGACGCCTGCCTGGATCGCCTGGCGCATCACGCCAGGGTCGTGCTCGTCGGTGAACAACACGATGGGGCGCGGCTGGTCGCGGCTGACCAGCACCACCTGTTCCATCACGTCGCGGTCCGGTGAGTCGGTATCGATCAGCACCACATCCGGGCGCACCGTTTCGACGCAGGCGGGCAGGTCGATGGTCAGGCCTGGGGCTTCGGTAACCTCGAAGCCGGCCTCGATCAACGCCGCGTTGAGGCGGCCGAGTTTGTTCTGGGTGTCGTCGATCAGCAGAATGCGCAACATGGTTGTCCCCCCTCACGCGCCGACGCGGGCATCGGGCAGGTCGCCCAGGGCATGCAGGCTGAAGCTGCGGGCATAGCCATAAGGATCGCTGCCGTCCCAGCGGGTGCCATCGATCAGCAGGCTGTTGCGCATCGGCTGTTCGGGGCACGCGACGCCCAGGCTTTGCGCCGCCTCGCTGTACAGCGCCAACTGCTGAACCTGCCGCGCCACACCGAGATAGTCGGGGTCTTCGTGCAACAGGCCCCAGCGGCGGAACTGGGTCATGAACCACATGCCGTCGGACAGGTACGGCAGGTTGGCTCGGCCCTGGTCGAACAGGCGCAGGGCGTGCGGGTCTTGCCACTGGTTGCCCAGGCCATCCTGATAGTGGCCGAGCAGGCGGGGCTCGATGCTGTCCAGCGGGGTGTCCAGGTAGGCATTGCCGCTAAGCAGTTGCGCAGTGCTGCGGCGGTTTTCGGGGCTTTGTTCGATGAACCGGCTGGCGGCGAGGATCGCCTTGATGAGCGCGCGGGCGCTGTTGGGGTAGTGTTCGGCGAAGGCACGAGCACACGCCAGCACCTTTTCCGGATGGTCTGGCCATATCGACTGGCTGGTGGCCAGGGTAAAGCCCTGGCCCTTGGCCATAGCATCGGCGGCCCAAGGCTCACCCACGCAGAAACCGTCGATGCGCCCCGCCTGGATATGCGCGGCCATCTGGGCCGGCGGCACCACGACGCTGTCCACGTCGCGCAGTGGGTGGATGCCCTGGCTGGCAAGCCAGTAATACAGCCACATGGCGTGGGTGCCGGTGGGGAAGGTCTGGGCGAAGGTCAGGCGTGCGCCGTGCTGGTGCACCAGGCGCGCCAATGCTTCAGGGTTGGTCACACCTTTGCGCTGCAAGGCCGGGGAGAGGTTGATGGCCTGGGCGTTCTGGTTCAGGCCCATGAGCACCACCATGTCGCTGGCGGGTACGCCACCGATGCCTAGGTGCACGGCGTAGACCAGGCCATACAGGCAGTGTGCGGCATCCAGCTCGCCGCTGACCAGCTTGTCGCGCAGCCCGGCCCAGGAGCCTTGGCGCTTGAGGTTGAGGGTAAGGCCGTATTGCTGGGCGAAGCCCTGGGTGGCGGCGACCACCACCGAGGCGCAGTCGGTCAGTGCCATATAGCCGATGTTCAGGCTGGGCTTTTCCGGCGCGTCACTGCCATTGACCCAGGCCAGGGGCGTTGCTCGGGGTACAGTGTTCACAAGGTTCCTCGCCTGTACGGATAAGGCTGTGGGCCAAACCGGTGCAACCGATGTGCCAAGGGTGGCCGGGGCGCGTAGCGGCCCCACGATTTGCTGTCCTGCCAGCCCCAGGCTGGCTATAATCGCCCCCTCACTCACCCCGAGCCTTGCCCGCCCATGTATACCCTGGCCCGCCAGCTGCTGTTCAAGCTTTCCCCGGAAACTTCCCACGACCTGTCCCTGGACCTGATCGGTGCCGGTGGCCGTCTTGGCCTCAATGGCATGCTGTGCAAGCAGCCAGCGGCATTGCCGGTTTCGGTCATGGGCTTGAACTTCGCCAACCCGGTGGGCCTGGCCGCAGGCCTGGACAAGAACGGTGCGGCCATCGACGGCTTTGCCCAGCTGGGCTTCGGCTTTGTCGAAATCGGCACCGTCACCCCGCGTCCACAACCGGGCAACCCCAAGCCGCGGCTGTTCCGCCTGCCGGAAGCGACGGCCATCATCAACCGCATGGGCTTCAACAACCTGGGCGTCGATCACCTGCTTGGCCGCGTGCAGGCGTCGCGTTACAACGGTGTGCTGGGCATCAACATCGGCAAGAACTTCGACACCCCGGTCGAGCGCGCCGTGGATGACTACCTGATCTGCCTGGACAAGGTGTACACCGCCGCCAGCTACATCACCGTCAACGTCAGCTCGCCGAATACCCCGGGCCTGCGCAGCCTGCAGTTCGGCGATTCGCTCAAGCAGTTGCTCGATGCCCTGGCCGAACGCCGCGAGCAACTGGCGGCTACCCATGGCAAGCGTGTACCGCTGGCCATCAAGATCGCCCCGGACATGAGCGACGAAGAAACGGCGTTGGTGGCTGCCGCGCTGATGGCGTCGGGCATGGATGCGGTGATCGCCACCAACACCACGCTGGGCCGTGAAGGTGTCGAGGGGCTGCCGTATGGCGGCGAGGCGGGTGGCCTGTCGGGCGCGCCGGTGCTGGAAAAGAGCACCCACATTGTCAAGGTGCTGGCAGGCGAGCTGGGCGGCAAGTTGCCGATCATTGCCGCGGGTGGCATTACCGAAGGCCGTCACGCTGCCGAGAAGATCGCTGCCGGTGCGAGCCTGGTACAGATATACTCGGGCTTCATCTACAAGGGGCCAGCGTTGATTCGTGAAGCGGTCGATGCCATTGCGGCACTACCGCGCGGTTAAACGGCAGGCATAAAAAAGGGCCCCGTCAAGGGGCCCCTGGGCCGCAGCCCGCCGCCCGGATAGGGCGCGCATGGTGACTCGAATTCAGTGTCCTCGTTCAGCCAACGGCGTGATTTTCGTTGAGTCTATGGATGCCAGCGGTGCCAGTCATTCCGTCCCAGTTATCACCGCGACCTTCGCGCCAGCCGTTGATCCAGGCTTGGCGAACAGAAGGAAGATTGAAGGGGCAAAGTTCGCGGGATTTGCCGGTGACCCCGTATTGGTAGCCACGTGAATATGCTCTTTCCAACGGATCACGCTTAAGTCTTCTCATAGGGTGTTGCCCTCACTTGTTGACTGTAATGTCCCGTCGGCCTCTCCGAGGCCGGGCAGAGTCTTTCTGCCGGTGTGCGCCCGCTGCCGGCGTGGCGGGCTGAAGGTGCCGCCTCGTTGCGAAGCGGCCTGAGACCAGTTCTATCGAATGCGAGTCACGGTGTGAATGATCGATTTGTCATAAGCACGTAACCTTTCCTAGGGTGAGGGGATAAGTAAATAAATGCGACTCAACCTTGTTTGGCGTTGAGCCCGCAGTGATCGGGGTTTGCTGAACATTGACGTCATTTCGCCAGCGTTGCTTGCGGATGACAGAAATAATTTGAAATGCGACGAAGGGTCACATCGCCCCAGTTATCGCCAGAATTTTTCATACTGCCTGATGATCTAAGCTGTCTTGGCCACCGGGCCGAGTGCAGATCGGTCAGGTGGCCTGGCCTTTCGCGGCACGCTCATGTGCCAGGAAGGGCCACCCGCACGCCTGCTGGAAAGGCCTGCGGGCAAACATCGCGGGGTGATGCGTTGCCTCGTCAGTCAATAGCCCAAGGCTCTGGAATACTCATGTCGGACCGTTTCGAACTCTACCTCACCTGCCCCAAAGGCCTTGAAGGCCTGCTTGCCGAAGAGGCCAAAGGCCTTGGCCTGGACGAAGTGCGTGAGCACACCTCGGCCATTCGCGGCGCCGCCGACATGGAAACCGCCTACCGCCTGTGTGTCTGGTCACGCCTGGCCAACCGGGTGTTGCTGGTGCTCAAGCGCTTCTCCATGAAGAACGCCGACGACCTTTACGATGGCGTACACGCGGTCGACTGGGCCGACCACCTGGCCGCCGATGGCACCCTGGCGGTGGAGTTCAGTGGCCATGGCTCGGGCATCGACAACACTCACTTTGGTGCGCTGAAGGTCAAGGACGCGATCGTCGACAAGTTGCGCAACCGCGAAGGCCTGCGCCCGTCGGTGGAAAAGATCGACCCCGACGTGCGCGTGCACCTGCGCCTGGACCGTGGCGAGGCCATTCTCTCCCTCGACCTGTCCGGCCACAGCTTGCACCAGCGTGGCTACCGCCTGCAGCAAGGCGCTGCGCCGCTGAAGGAAAACCTGGCGGCTGCGGTGTTGATCCGCTCCGGCTGGCCGCGCATTGCCGCCGAAGGTGGCGCGTTGGCCGACCCGATGTGCGGTGTGGGTACCTTCCTGGTCGAGGCCGCGATGATCGCCGCCGACATTGCGCCCAACCTCAAGCGTGAGCGCTGGGGCTTCAGTGCCTGGTTGGGCCATGTGCCGGCACTGTGGCGCAAGGTGCATGACGAAGCGCAGGCGCGTGCACAGGCCGGCCTGGCCAAGCCGCCGCTGTGGATCCGTGGCTACGAGGCCGACCCGCGGCTGATCCAGCCGGGCCGCAACAACGTCGAGCGTGCCGGCCTGGGCGACTGGGTGAAAATCTACCAGGGCGAAGTCAGCACCTTCGAGCCGCGCCCGGACCAGAACCAGAAAGGCCTGGTCATCAGCAACCCGCCCTACGGCGAGCGTCTGGGTGATGAAGCCAGCTTGCTGTACCTCTACCAGAACCTCGGCGAGCGCCTGCGCCAGGCCTGCATGGGCTGGGAGGCAGCGGTGTTCACCGGTGCGCCGCAGCTGGGCAAGCGCATGGGCATTCGCAGCCACAAACAGTACGCGTTCTGGAACGGCGCCTTGCCGTGCAAGCTGCTGCTGTTCAAGGTGCAGCCTGACCAGTTCGTCACCGGCGAGCGTCGCGAAGCACAACCTGAGGGCGCGCAAACCCGACAGCAACCCGCCGTTGCCAGCGAACCGGCACGCCTTTCGGAAGGCGCGCAGATGTTTGCCAACCGGTTGCAGAAAAACCTCAAACAGCTGGGCAAATGGGCTCGCCGCGAACAGGTCGACTGCTACCGCCTGTACGATGCCGACATGCCCGAGTACGCGTTGGCTGTTGACCTGTACCATGACTGGGTACATGTGCAGGAGTATGCCGCGCCACGCTCGATCGACCCGGACAAGGCCCAGGCACGCCTGCTCGATGCGTTGGCAGCCATCCCGCAGGCGCTGGGCATTTCGCCGCAGCGCGTAGTGCTCAAGCGCCGCGAGCGCCAGAGCGGCACCCGCCAGTACGAGCGCCAGGCGACCGAGGGCCGTTTCCAGGAGGTGAACGAAGGTGGCGTCAAGCTGCTGGTCAACCTCACCGACTACCTCGACACCGGGCTGTTCCTCGACCATCGCCCAATGCGCATGCGCATCCAGCGTGAGGCTGCCGACAAGCGCTTCCTCAACCTGTTCTGCTACACCGCCACCGCCACCGTGCATGCGGCCAAGGGCGGCGCGCGCAGCACCACCAGCGTCGACCTGTCGAAAACCTACCTGGACTGGGCGCGGCGCAACCTGGCGCTTAATGGCTTCTCTGAGCGCAACCGCCTGGAGCAGGGTGATGTGATGGCCTGGCTGGAGGGTAACCGCGACAGCTACGACCTGATTTTCATCGACCCGCCCACCTTCTCCAACTCCAAGCGCATGGAAGGCGTGTTCGACGTGCAGCGTGACCACGTTCAACTGCTGGACCTGGCCATGGCCCGTCTGGCGCCGGGCGGTGTGTTGTACTTCTCCAACAACTTCCGCAAGTTCCAGCTGGACGAGCACCTGATGGCGCGTTATGCGGTGGAGGAAATCACCGCCCAGACCCTGGACCCGGACTTCGCCCGTAACAATCGGATTCACCGGGCCTGGCGCCTGCAGCTGCGCTGAACCGACGAGGTACATTGCGCGGCTAATGGCCAATAGCTATAAATGTGGGCAGGGCGAGATAATCCGCAGGACGCTGACGTGACGAGATGGGTGTATGTCAAAGTGTGGCGTGCGTGCGCGGTTATCTGGCCTGTGCACAGAGACGGTGTCCGCGTGGGCGGTGGCGCTGGTGGCCTTGGTGGCGGGCGGTCTGTTGACGGCCGCCTTGGCACTGGCCGCGCAGGCGTTTTACAAGCAGCAGTTGCGCCAGCGCTTCGAGTTGCTGGCCAGCGAACGCTATAGTCGTATTGCCGAGCGTTTTGATGAACAACAGCAGCGCCTGGATGGCCTGCGGCGGTTCTTCAGCTTTTCCAACGAAGTGACACCACGCGAATTTGACGGTTACGCCCGGCCGTTGCTGCAGCGTACCTTGGCCTACGCCTGGGCGCCGCGTGTGGAAGCCGCGCAGCGTGCCGAGTTCGAGCAGCATGCCCGCGAGCATTCCGGCCCGGGCTATGTGATCCGTGACCAGGATGCGCAAGGGCAGTGGCACCCCGCGCCGCTGCGCGACCATTACTTCCCTGTGTTGTATACCCAATCCGGTGAAATGCCCGGGCTGCCCTATGGGCTGGATCTTGCCGGCCAGGGTGAGCCCCATGCTGCCCTGGCGCGGGCGCTCGGGCCTGGCAGCATGGCGGTGTCCGAGCCCTTGGCCATGTACGATATTCCTTCGTATGCGCGCGGCCTGGTACTGGTAGCCCCCGTGTTTTCCGATGCCAACCCGCATGGTGCTGCAGTGGGCTATGTGGTGGCGTTGTTGAGCATGCGCGAGATGGTCAGCGATGGGCGCCCTGTGGTAGCGGATGACAACCTGGTGGTGCGTATCGTCGACCCGTCCGGGTTGCAAGAGCCACAAGTGTTGTACGACTCGCAGAACCAGGTCGCCCCTTTGTCGCTGAGCAGCAACCAGCTGCTGCACCTGGCAGACCACCACTTCCAGCTGAGCATCCTGCCCAGCCAGGCGTTCGTGCGGGCCAACCGCTCATCGGCGGTACTGGCGGTCGGCCTGCTGGGCGGGTTGTTGAGCCTGCTGCTCAGTGCCTTGCTCTACAGCCTGTTCAGCCAGCGCCAGCGTGCCCTGGCCCTGGTCGAGCAGCGTACCGCCGAGTTGCGGGTCAGCGAGCAGTCCTCACGCGGCACCCATAATCAGTTGCGCAGTATATTGGAGGCCGCGACCCAGGTGGCCATTATTGCCACCAACCTCAAGGGCGAAGTCAGCACATTCAACACGGGGGCCGAGCGTATGCTGGGTTATCCGGCCAACCAGGCCATCGGCCAGTTGCGCCTGGAGGACCTGGTGCTGCCGGACGAATTGAACCAGCGTGCGCATGCGCTCAGCCAGCGTTTTGGCCGGCACATTGCCGGTGGACAGGCGCTGTTTGCAGAAACCGTTTACGAGCGAGGCGCCGAGCCGGGTGAGTGGACCTTGCTACGCGCCGATGGCAGCCAGTTGGTGGCCAACATGCTGGTCACTGCCATGCTTGATGAACAGGGCCTGTGGGTTGGCTACCTGGCCATCTGCATCGATGTCACCGAGCGGCGTCGGGTACACGAGGCATTGGCGGCGCGCGACCGGCTGCTGGAAAAGCTCAGTGCCGAGGTGCCGGGCGGTATTTATCAGTATCGCCTGGATGCCGATGGTCATTCGTGTTTTCCCTACGCCAGCAAAGGCCTTTACGACATCTACGAAGTGGACCTGCAGCAGTTGCGCGAAGATGCTTCGGTGGTGTTCGAGCGTATCCACCCCGATGACCTGGAGCGCGTGCGCTGTTCGGTACGTTACTCGGCCGAGCACCAGGCACCCTGGCGCGAGGAATACCGGGTGTGCCTGCCACGTGCCGGCCTGCGCTGGGTGCGTGGCGAAGCGACGCCGGAGGTGGGTGAGCACGGCTGTACCTTGTGGCATGGCTACCTGACGGACATCTCGGACCTCAAGGGTGTGGAGGAAGAGTTGCGGGCGCTGTCGGTGACCGATTCACTGACCGGCATTCATAACCGCCGCTACTTCCAGGAACGGCTCAAGGTCGAACTGGAGCAGGCTCAGCGTGATGGCTTGACGCTGGCCGTGATCATGCTCGATATCGATCACTTCAAGCACATCAACGACCGCTTCGGCCATGCCGTCGGCGACCGTGTGCTGCGCAGCCTGTGCCAGCGTATCGGCCAGCGCTTGCGGCGCACCGATGTGTTCTGCCGGTTGGGCGGAGAGGAATTCATGGTGCTGTGCCCGGGCAGTGATGCCGAGCAGGCGCGGCTGCTGGCACTTGAGTTGTGGCATGGGCTGCGCAATGTGCCGGTGGACGGCGTGGGCAAGGTGACGGCCAGTTTTGGTGTGGCGGGATGGCGGCCGGGGGAGGGCGCCGATGCCCTGTTGCTACGGGCGGATGCGGGGGTGTATGCAGCCAAGCAGGCTGGGCGGGACAGGGTGGAAGGCGAGTCAGCCTGAAGTCTGACGCGGTCGTTGTGGGAGCCGGCTTGCCCGCGAAGCAGGCGCCGCGGAGGATGGCACGGGCTTCGCCCGTGTTCGCGGGCAAGCCCGCTCCCACATTGACGCTGTATGGCTGCAGGATCAGTTGGCTGCAGTGCTGCCCGCCAGCTTCGGCTGGCGATACAGGTCCAGCAACACCTGGTCGAGCACCTGCGAAGCCCCCCATGGTTTCGGGTCGTTGAGGATTGCCGCCACCGCCCAGGTATGGCCGTTGCTGTCACGGCTGAAACCGGCAATCGCCCGCACGGTGTTGAGCGTGCCTGTCTTGATGTGCCCTTCGCCGGTCATGGCTGTGCGCTTGAGGCGCTTGCGCATGGTGCCGTCCATGCCCACCAGCGGCATCGAGCTCATGAACTCGGCGGCGTAAGGGCTCTTCCAGGCGGCCTGCAGCATCTCGGCCATTTCCCGGGTGCTGACCCGTTCGGCACGCGACAGCCCTGAGCCGTTTTCCATCACCAGGTGCGGCGCGGTAATGCCTTTCTTCGCCAGCCACTGGCGGACCACTCGTTGCGCGGCACGGGCGTCGTCGCCGTCGGCATCGGTGCGGAACTGCGCGCCAAGGCTCAGGAACAGCTGCTGGGCCATGGTGTTGTTGCTGTACTTGTTGATGTCGCGGATCACTTCCACCAGGTCTGGCGAGAAGGCGCGGGCCAGCAGGCGTGCACCTTTGGGCACGTTCTCGATGCGGTCGCCACCTTGGATGTTGCCACCCAGCTCGTTCCAGATCGCGCGCACGGCACCGGCGGCGTAGGTCGGGTGGTCGAGCAGCGACAGGTAGGTCTGCGAGTTGCAGCCGTCACCCAGCTGGCCGCTGACGGTGACGCTGATGCCATCGGCCTGAGGTACTGGGTTGTAGCGCACATCACCCGTGCACTGCTTGGACGCCACGGCCTTGACCTGGTTGTCGATGCGAATGCTGGCAATAGGGGGTTCTACCGCGATGGTAACCTTGCCACCATCGTTGCGGGCCACGAAGCGCAGGGCCTTGAGGTTGACCAGCAGCGAGTCGGGTTTGACCAGGAACGGCTTGTTTTCATCGCCACCGTCATCGTTGAACTGCGGCAGGTTGGGCTGCACGAAGTGGCTGCGGTCCAGCACCAGATCACCGGTGATGGTGCGCACGCCATTGGCGCGCAGGTCACGCATCAGCAACCAGAGCTTTTCCATGTTCAGTTTTGGGTCGCCGCCACCTTTGAGGTACAGGTTGCCGTTGAGCACGCCATTGCTCAGGGTACCGTCGGTGTAGAACTCGGTTTTCCACTGGAAGGTGGGGCCAAGCAGCTCGAGGGCGGCATAGGTGGTAACCAGTTTCATGGTCGAGGCCGGGTTCACCGAAACATCGGCATTGAACACGGTCGGGGTACCTGGCCCGTCCAGCGGCAGCATTACCAGCGACAGCGCTGTGTCCTGCAGCTTGTTGGCTTTGAGCGCCTGCTGCACTTTGGCGGGCAGGGTGGTGTTGACGGCGGCGGCGTGGCTGGGTAATGCGAGTGGCAACAGCAGGCCGGCAAGAACGAGGGGACGAAGCGTTTTGATCATAATGAATAAATACCCTGCAGCGAGGGAAAAGGGCATAGGGGCTGTAAGAGGTGATGGCCCCAGGACGAAAGAGTACGCATTATGCCCCAAGCGCAGCGACGATGCGCCACGTTCGACGGAAAAGCATGGCGGATAAAAAGCATCGGCAATAAAAAAGGCCACCCATGCGGGTGGCCTTTTCAGCGATCAGACAGGCACGTGTTACTCAGCCTTGTTGATCGGCTTTTCCGGGTACCAGGCGTCCAGCAGCGGGCTGACTTCGATTTTGGTCAGTTCGCTGCGGCCCTTGAGCCAGCCTTCTACGGCGGCGCGTTGTTCTTCGCTGACCGAACCGCGCTTGACCGAGCACACCAGGCCGAAATCGTCACCGCCTACATAGTCCAGGCCGTTGGCGTCCATGGCTTCTTCCAGGAACGCATCGAGGAAAGCATCGATTGCCTGGTCATCCAGATCTTCCTTGAATTCCAGGTTCAGCTCGAAGCCCAATTCCTGAAACTCGTCGACACACAGCTTCTTGCGCAGACGACGGGAGCGGTTTGTGGCCATGAAACAATCCTCTTAGGTAATAACGCCGCGCAGTCTACCAGTTAACACGGCTGGCTGCCTGCGTATCGGTGCTTGGGGGCAATTCTTTAGCCAGCGCCAGCTCCACCCGCCGCATGTGCCGCGCCAGTGCCTGACGCCGCAGGCGCAACTGGACAGTAGGCAAGCCACCAGGCTCCAGTGCTTCGCAGGCGGCCATCAGGTCGGGGGCTTCGAGCATGCGCGCGGCGCTGAGCACTTTGTGGGCCTGTTCGGCAATGGCATCGGCGTCGTGCTCTGGGTGCAGCGCCATCAAGGTGGAAAAATCGGCCTGCAGGCTCTGCTGCAGCGTCTGCAGAAAACGCCGGCGGTCGGCGGGGTCATGCCCAACCACTGCAGCCAGGCCATCCAGGTGATACAGGGGGCGTCGGCGTTTGCGCTGCCGGCGCGGGTTGATGCCGGCCAGGCGCTGGCTGAGGGTGCTCAGGCTGATGGGCTTGAGCAGGCAGTCGTCCATGCCGGCGCTCAGGCACCTGCGGCGTACTTCTGGTTGAGCGTTGGCGGTATAGCCAAGAATGGTGCAGCGTGGCCGGTTGCCATGGCGCTCTTCGGTGCGCACGGCTGTCGCCAGCTGGTAGCCGTTCATGTGCGGCATGTTGCAGTCAAGTACCAGCACATCGAAGTTGCCCGCCCGCCAGGCAGCCAGGCCTTCACGGCCATCGCGGGCGCTGGCGTGTTCCAGGCCCAGGTAGGCAAGCTGCTGCGCCATCAGTTGCAGGTTGGCCGGATGGTCGTCGATCACCAGCACGTTCAGCCGCGGGTCGGGCACATCAAGCTTTTCGATCAGAGGTGCCGGCTGCACGTGTGCATCAACCAGTTGCAGCGGCATTTTCAGGCAGACTTGGGTGCCAACCCCTTCGAGGCTTTTGAGGGTCAGGTCGCCACCCATCATTTCGCACAGGTTACGGCAGATGGTCAGGCCCAACCCGGTACCTGCGCGTGCGCCCTGGCTATGCGGGTTGGCCTGGACGAACGGGGTGAACAGGCGTTGCAGGTCGTCGGCGTGGATGCCGATGCCACTGTCACGCACTTCCAGATGCAGTACGGCGGGCGTGCCGGTGTCGGTGTCCCGCAGGTCGGCGCTGATACGCACCTGGCCATGCTCGGTGAACTTGATGGCGTTGCTGACCAGGTTGGACAGCACCTGTTTGAAGCGCAGGGGGTCGAGCAAGGCATGGCAGCGCGCTGCTGGCATGATCATTACCTCAAGTGCCAGGCCTTTCTGGCGTGCCTGGCCCTCGAAGATACGCCCCACCGACTCCACCAATGCGGCCAGGTCTACGGCCTCCGGCGCCAGGGTCAGGTGCCCGGACTCGATGCGCACGATATCGAGGATATCGCCGATCAGGCCCAGCAGGTCTTTGGCCGAATGGTGGGCAAGCTCGAGTGCGCTACGGTCCAGCCGACCTTGGTCGGCGCGTTTCACCGCCAGTTCGAGCATGCCGATCACGGCATTCATCGGCGTGCGTATTTCGTGGCTGATGGTGGCCAGGAAGGTGCTTTTGGCGCGGTTGGCATCGTCGGCCTGTTGTTTGGCCTGGCGCAGCTCCAGCACCAGCTGGCGGCGATCGCTGATGTCGATCCAGCCGCCGATGATGCCCTGGATTTCTCCCAGTGAGTCGCGGTACGGCAGAATCCAGTGATAAATGGTCAACTCGCGTCCCTTGATCCGCAGGGGGCGGTCCATGATCAACGGCGATCCGGCGGCCATGACTTTCAGGTAATCGGCCTGAATTTGACGGGTTTGCTCGGGATTGTCGAACAGGCTGTTTTCGAGCTGCTTGCCAATGACCTCATCGGCCCGGGCCTGCACGGCTTCCAGGTAGCTGTAGTTGCAGCTTTTCAGGCAGCCTTCGCGGTCACGCACATACATGGGGTGGGGGGTGCCGTTGAGCAGGGCGCGCATGAATGCCAGTTGGTCGTTCAGGGCGCGTTCGGCGCGGTGGCGCTGGCGAATCTGCAGGCGCAGGCGAGCGTTCCAGAGCAAGGCCAGCAGCAGAAGCACGGCAGTGCCCAGCACCACCTGCAGGGCGAGGCGGCTATAACCCTTGGCGTTGCTGTCTTCGTGCCGGCCAAAGCCGCGCCAGCGGTTGTTGATAACCCCCAGCTCTTCCGGTGAGATGCTGAGCAGTGCCTTGTCGAGGATCGACAGCAGGGCCGGTGAAGGGGCCATGGTGGCCATGGCGAAGTTGGCGGGTTCGCTGCCCACCGTCGAGCGGATCACCAGTTCCGGGTTGCTGGCCAAGGCGTGGTTGGCATCGATCAGGGTGGTAATCACTGCATCGACGGCACCACTGTTGAGCAGCGCCATGGAGTAGAACGCGCTTTCGGTCTCGACCCAGCCGATCTGCGGATAGTACCGGGACAGCATGGCATCCATGGCGCTGTAGCGGGTAATGGCGATGCGGTGCCCTTGTAGTTGTTCCAGCGAGCCCGGTGCCTTGTTGTCCTTGTGGCTGACCAGTACATAGGCGCTTTCCAGGTAGGGGCGGCTGATTAGCAGATCGTCCCCCGCCGCCCTGGCGCTGGCCAATGCGGCGATGACATCGGCCCGGCCATCCTTGAGGCGGGCAATCATGTCGGCAATGCCACTGGCACGTTGTACTTCGAAGCGCAACCCCGTGCGCAGGCGGATGAGGTCCAGCAGGTCGGCAGTGATGCCGCGAAAATGCCCCGAATCATCGAAATACGAGAGGGGTGCAGCCGTGTCATCAATCGCCACGCGCATCACCGGGTGCTGCTGCAGCCACTGTTGCTCGGCCTCGCTCAATTGCAGTTGGCGGTCGCTCAGCAGTTGGTCGCTGCCAGCGCTCCAGCGCTTGAAGATGCTGGTGCGCATGGCTGGGGTCTGGCTGTCGAGGACAACGTTCACCAGCTCGAGCAGCAGTGTGTCTTGCTGGCGCAAGGCAAAGCCGAAGCCGATGGCCTCGTGCTTGCCGAAGTTGGCCATGCGCAGGCGTGGCAGGTGGCCGCGATTGAGCTGGTAGTGTGTGGAGATGGTGTCGCCGATGAACACGTCGGCCTGGCCGAATGCCACGGCATTCAGTGCCTGGCTGGAAGAGCCGAAGGCCAGCAGCTCGGCCTTGGGGTAGGCGCTGAGGACTTCCTGTTTGGGCAGGTAGTGGTAGAGCATGCCCAGGCGCATGCCGTTCAGGTCCGTGTCTATCGCCCGGTTTTCATCTTCGCGCGTTACCAGTACCGGCTGGTCGATGGCATAGGGCTGTGACAGCGCCAGACCGTCGTTGGCCGCTTCGTAACCATTGGCGCTGCCGAGCAAATCGATATCACCGTGCCTGAGCGCCTCCACCGCCGCCTGCCGGCTGGAAAAGCGCAGCACCCGGACGGGTAACTGCAGGGCCTTGCCGATCAGGCTTGCATACTCGGCAGTCAGGCCTTGGTAGTCGCGGCCGCCACTGGTGATGTCGAACGGCGGGTAGTCGGGTGCCGACGTCCCCAGTACCAATTCCTGACGGCCTTCGAGCCATAACCGTTGTTCGGGCGTGAACAGAATCTGGGCCGGCCCGGCCGATGAACGTGCCAGCAACGTGTAGGACGATGCTTCGCGATTGGTAGCGTGTGTCGCGCTGCTTGAAAGCAGCAGGGCGAGCAGCAGGCGGGCGATAGTGCGGGCCATGGCTACCTTCAGACAAGCGCGTTGCGCTTGGCCATCTCGATCAAGTCCACCAGCGTGTTGACCTGAAGCTTGTGCATGAGCCGCTTTTTGTAGGTGCTGACGGTTTTGCTGCTGAGGAACATGCCTTTGGCAATTTCCTTGTTGCTGCGGCCTTGAGCGAAGAGTTGCAGTACCATCAGTTCGCGGTCATTCACCTGGCGGAAAAGTTGCAAGTCAGTGCCGGTAGTCGGGTTGTTATTGATAGCCTGGCTGGGAAAATAGTTATATCCAGCCAGCACCGCCTTGATCGCACTGAGCAGTTCACCCAGGTCTTCTTGCTTGCACACGTAACCCGCAGCACCGGAGTGCATGCAGCGCACGGCAAACAATGCCGGGGACTGTGCAGTCAATACCAGAACCTTCAAGGGCAGGGCCATCGACTGAAAACGGGCAAGAACCTCCAGGCCGTCTAGCTTGGGGATGCTGATGTCGAGGATGACCAGGTCGGGGTTGCTCTCCCGGATCATCTGCATGGCATCCACGCCGTTGTCCGACTCGCCGGCGATCTTGTAGTTCTGGTTTTCCAGCAGCATACGGACGGCCAGGCGAATGACCGGATGGTCGTCAACAATAAATATGGAGTGCATGTTCAACTTCCCTGCGGTCGTTTTGGGTGACAGGTGGCACCTTATCGCAGTTGGAAGTCGACGGGCATCCGAGGATGGGCTGTTAGCCCTATATGGGAAATGGCTTACAAGATAAAACAAAACCGGCTACGAAACGGGTATGTTTAACTCGATGTCAAAGCGCATTTGGTAACTTTTCATTGATTTTTATTCGTGTTGTTTAATTTGCCGTCAGTATATGTAGGAAGTTTCCTGCAATGAGCGGTGCAGCCGAGGCACACCGAAGGCACAACTCACGTAGGGCTGGAGCGCCCGGTCATTTCGCTGGCCATTTCGCTGGCGTAGCTGTCGGTCATGCCAGCGATGAAGTCGATCATGCGCAGGAAGGCACTGTGCAACGAGGTATGTGGGTCTGGCGCATTGTTGCCGATCAGGTCCAGCACCCGGCGGCTTTTGAACGATGGTGTGCGCCCACCATGCTGTTCAAGGGCTGCACCGCAGAAGGTGTTCAGCAGAATCTCTAGGGTGGTGTACGCACCGATTTCGTGCAGGGTCTTGCGCTTGTCCTGGAAGATCTTGTTGCGCGCCATGTCCTTGGCCTGCAGCACGCAGCGCTTGGCCGGGCCGTGCATGTGCTCGACCAGGTCGCCCGCCAGTTGCCCGGCCAGCAAGGCGTGCTGCTGCTCGACGAAGGCGTGGGCGGCAGCGTTGGTGAGGTGCTCGATGGCCTTGCCACGCAGAATGGCCAGCTTGCGCCGGCGCGAGTCGCGTGGGCCTAGCTGGCGGTAGGTTTCCGGCAGGTCATCACCGACCAGATCGAGCAGCAGCGCCTCGACTTCGGCGTATTGCAGTAGCTCCATTTCCAGGCCGTCTTCGAGGTCGATCAGTGCATAGCAGATGTCGTCGGCGGCCTCCATCAGGTACACCAGCGGGTGGCGCGCCCAGCGTTGGTCTTCCAGTTGTGGCAGCCCCAGTTTGCGGGCGATCTGTTCGAGCAGGGGCAGTTCGCTCTGGTAGCTGCCGAACTTGTGCTTCTTGTAACCCATGGCGTCGGCGTGGCGCGCGCTCCAGGGGTACTTGAGGTAGGTGCCGAGGGTGGCATACGTCAGCCGGGTGCCGCCGTCGAACTGGTGGTACTCCAGCTGGGTAAGCACGCGAAAACCCTGTGCGTTGCCTTCGAAGTTGAGGAAGTCGGCCCGCTCGTCGTCGTTCATGCCGTCCAGCCAGCCACGCCCGGCGGCTTGCTGGAACCAGTGGCGAATGGCGTCTTCGCCGGAGTGGCCGAAAGGCGGGTTGCCGATGTCGTGGGCCAGGCAGGCCGACTGAACGATCATTCCCAGGTCACTGGGGGCGCACCAGTCCGGCAGGCTGTCGCGCAGGGTTTCGCCGACGCGCATGCCCAGCGAGCGGCCGACACAGCTGACTTCCAACGAATGGGTCAGACGCGTGTGGATATGATCGTTGCTGGAAACCGGGTGTACCTGGGTCTTGCGCCCAAGGCGACGGAATGCGCCGGAGAAGATGATGCGGTCGTGATCTTTGTGGAAGGGGCTGCGCCCGAGCTCATCGGCGCTATAGAGGGCTTTGCCCAGGCGTTCACGGGTGAGTAGGGTGTGCCAGTCCAAGGCGCGGTCTCCTGTGCATCGAAGGCATTAGCTTCCCGTGTCGTGTGCATCTGCGCAAGGGGCAAGGTGGTACCGCCCCCGGGTGGGGGCGGGTCACTCGGGGCTCAGGGGCGGCGATTGCCTTGCAGGTACAGGCGCACTAGCGGCAGCAAGCTGCTCCCCAGCCGCACCAGGCGCGCCAGGTTGCCGCTGCGCACGCCTTTGCCGGTGAGGAAGCCCAGCGCCACCACGGCGCCAATCCCCCACAAGGGCGCATGTTTGATCCCCAGGCCATCGTGCAGCGAGCTGCCCATGCCGCGCACACGGCGCAGCGGTTCCATCAGTTGTCCCGACTCGTGACGGATTTCCTGGCGGTGCATTTCCATGCGCAGGCGCAGCAGGGCCTTGCGCAGTTCGCGCGGGTTACGCGTGTTTGGCAGGTCTGGCAGGCTCATGGCAACAGGCGCTCCCGGTCTTTGGCAAGTTCTTCGAGGGTGGCGCCGAACGGCGATGACTCGTCGAACACCGCCGCCTTCAGGCGCAGCCCGCAGTACAGCGCGGCGATGCCATAGAACACGCACAGGCCGATGATACCGGCCAGGCGATAGCTGTCCCACAGCAGCACCAGCAACAGCCCGGACAGCGCCGTCAGCAGCAGTAGCGCAAAGACCAGCGCCAGGCCGGCGAACAGCAGCAGGCTCAAGGTGCGTCCCTTTTGCTCCTGCAATTCGATGCCGAACAATTCGATGTGGCTGTGCAGCAGGCCCAGCGCGGCGGCGCCCAGGCGCCTGCCCGAGGCGCTGGCGCCGTTGGCATCATTCTCCATGGGAACCCCTCAGCGCCGGTTGGCCAGCAGGCCGATCAACAGGCCGACGCCGGCGGCGATGCCGATCGCCTGCCACGGGTTTTCCTGCACATACTCCTCGGCGCTGCCCAGTGCGGCCTGGCCGCGTTCGCGCACCGAGTCCTGGGTCAGTTGCAGGGTTTCGCGGGCCTGGGCCAGGCGGTCGTGAATCTGTTCACGCAACTCGTCGGCCTGGTCGCCGGCCAGGTTGGCAGTGTCGGCCAGAAGTTTCTCGGTGTCGCGCACCAAGGCCTGGAAGTCAGCCATCAATATCTCTTGTGCAGTCTTTGCCGATTTGCTGGCCATGGGTCTCTCCCTGTCGATTGAGTGTTGGTAATTCGAGTGATAGCACGCGCGGAAGGTTCAAGTGCCCGTGCTGGTATGGGCCTTGCTAAGTGTTTGCCACGTTGCGGGGCACCGCCGGCGGGCCTTGCTCCGATTAAGGGCGCCCATGCAGCGAATACCGATAAACCTTAACCCAATCCACGACAAACCCAAGAAAAAACCACGCAGGCTCCGCCCGGTTCGCCAAAACAGGGCAGGGGGCTGGCACCGATTCGGTGCAGGGATGCAGGTTCTTGAACTGTCCTGGTGCCTTTTTCAGCAGGTCTGCCTATTTCATGGAAAACATGCACAGCGCGATGGACTCTCTGGTCCACGGTTCCAATACCCTGTTCATTCTGATGGGCGCCATTCTGGTGCTGGCCATGCATGCCGGCTTCGCGTTCCTCGAAGTGGGCACGGTGCGCCACAAGAACCAGGTCAACGCCTTGTCGAAGATCCTCAGCGATTTTGCCATCTCGGCGCTGGTGTATTTCTTTATAGGCTACTGGATCGCCTATGGCGTCAACTTCTTCCAGCCAGCGGCGACGCTGGCGGCCGATCATGGCTATGCGCTGGTCAAGTGCTTCTTCCTGCTGACATTCGCGGCGGCGATACCGGCGATTATCTCCGGCGGCATTGCCGAGCGGGCGCGCTTTGTGCCGCAGCTGTGCGCCACGGCGTTGATCGTAGCGTTCATCTACCCGTTTTTTGAAGGTGTGGTGTGGAACGGCAACCTTGGCGTGCAGGCTTGGCTGCAGGCCCGCTTCGGCGCGCCGTTCCATGACTTTGCGGGGTCCGTGGTGGTGCATGCGATGGGCGGCTGGCTGGCGTTGGCGGCGGTGCTGTTGCTGGGCGCGCGCCGCGGGCGCTACCGCGATGGCCGGCTGGTGGCGTTTGCACCGTCGAGCATTCCCTTCCTGGCGCTGGGTTCGTGGATCCTCATCATCGGCTGGTTCGGCTTTAACGTGATGAGCGCCCAGACGTTGCAGGGCGTCAGCGGCCTGGTGGCGATCAATTCATTGATGGCCATGGTCGGCGGCACCCTGTCGGCCCTGCTGGCCGGGCGCAACGACCCGGGCTTCCTGCACAATGGGCCGTTGGCCGGCCTGGTGGCCATCTGCGCCGGCTCCGACCTGATGCACCCGATCGGTGCGCTGGCCACAGGCTTGGTGGCGGGCGCACTGTTCGTCTGGACCTTCACCGCAGCGCAAAACCGCTGGAAGATCGACGACGTGCTGGGGGTGTGGCCGTTGCACGGGCTGTGCGGCGTCTGGGGGGGAATTGCCTGCGGCGTATTCGGTCAGACAGCCCTGGGTGGGATGGGCGGTGTCAGCCTGGCCAGCCAGTTGTTGGGCAGCCTGATGGGTGTGGTTGTGGCCTTGGCCGGTGGCTTTGCCGTGTACGGGGCAATTCGCGCGTTTCATGGCCTGCGCTTGAACCATGAGCAGGAGTTCCAGGGCGCGGACCTGTCACTGCACCGCATTGGCGCCACCAGCCAAGATTGAGCCAGGTCAGGTGCACGGATGGCGGGACGGACCTAGAATAGGTTTTTCCCAGCCATACCGGAACGTACTCCATGCTGCCTGAATGCCAACTGTTCGGCACCCTCGGCTGCCACCTGTGCGAAGTGGCCGAGGCCGTGCTGATGCCCTTTGTCGATCATGGCCTGCTGGTTGAACTGGTCGACATCGCCGAGAACGAGGCCCTGTTCGACCGTTATGGCCTGATCATTCCGGTGCTGCGGCGCTGCGACAACGGCGGCGAGTTGCACTGGCCGTTCGATGCCGAGCAGGTGGTGGCGTTTCTCGCGCAGTGATGGCTCCAGGGGAGCTGCGTCCCTGCTCCAAGGTGATGACGGTGAGCTGATGATCCGGTGCCTATATTCAGTCATCGGGAGCCTCGCCATGTTGATCACCCCGCATTTCACGCTTGATGAAATGATCGTTTCCCAGCTCGCCGCCAGGGACGGTTTTGATAACACGCCACCGCCGCAAGCCCGCGCCAACCTGCAGTTGCTGTGCGGGGTGCTCGAGCAGGTGCGTGCGCTGTTCGACGCACCCATCATCATCAGCAGCGGCTACCGTAGCGAGAAGGTTAACCAGCTGATCGGCGGCTCCCCGAATAGCCAGCACGTTCAGGGCCTGGCGGCAGATTTCACGGTGATTGAAGTCAGCCCGCGCGATACCGTGCGCAGAATCAGTAACAGCACCATCGCTTTCGACCAGTTGATCCTCGAATTCGATCGTTGGGTACACCTGTCCGTGACGTGCGGCACGCCCCGGAGACAGGTGCTGACCGTTCGCAAGGGCGGCGGCTATCTGCCGGGGCTGCAATGAACCGGATTGACGACGGCAAGGGGATGTTCGTATGCTGTATATAAATACAGTATCGAGGTGAACCCATGCTCAACGTCGAGCAACTCAAGTACAGCGTCAACCGCATGCCCGTGGAGCGGGTGGCCGATGCCGTGCTGGAACTGCGCCTCGAAGGCCTGGTCACCGATGACCGTACCCCGTTCGGCAAGGTCCACTTCAATACCTGTTTCGCCGAGATCGAGGCCCTGTTCCAGCGTGCCGGTTACCACCGGGGGCTGGATGTAGTGGGTTACCAAGGGTTGCTGTACGCCCTTTACGACCCAGGCCGCTGGGAGCCGGTGCAGGTGCTGCGCTGGCTGAAGGAGCGCAGCGAGGCCATAGGCCAGGCTGGTTGAGTGCGCGGGCTTGGGGGATAATGCGCGGCCGTGAATGTTTCGAGCCCTGCCATGATCACGCCTTTCGACCCCGCCCGCCAGCAAGCCAGCACGGTGTGCCTGCCCCCCGGTAACTGGGCGACGGTGCTCGATTGCCTGTGTGACCATTTCAAGGCTATCGATCGCGCCCAGTGGCTCGACCGTTTTGCCCGTGGCCGGGTGCTGGATGCCGAGGGGCGGGCGGTTTCTGCCGAATTGCCATACAAGCGCGGTATGCGTCTGCACTATTTCCGTGAAGTGCCGAACGAGCGACCAATCCCGGTGCAGGAAACGGTCCTGCATGTGGATGAGCACCTGGTGGTGGCCGACAAGCCGCATTTCCTGCCGGTGACGCCAACCGGTGAATACGTCGAGCAGACCTTGCTGCGCCGCCTGATCCGTCGTCTGGATAACCCGCACCTGGTGCCGCTGCACCGTATCGACCGCCACACCGCCGGGCTTGTGCTGTTTTCTGCCAACCCGCACAGCCGCAGTGCTTATCAGCGCCTGTTCCCCGAGCGGCGTATCGACAAGCGCTACCAGGCCATTGCCGCAGCCATGCCGCAGCATGAGTATCCGCTGGTACACAAAAGCCGGCTGGTGCATGGCGAGCCGTTTTTCCGCATGCATGAGGTAGAAGGGGAGGCTAACAGCGAGACCCTGGCCGAGGTGTTGGAGAAGAACGGTGAGCTGTGGCGCTATGGGTTGTCGCCGGTAACCGGCAAGACCCACCAATTGCGCGTGCACATGGCGGCGTTGGGGGCGGGGATCAGCAACGACCCGTTCTATCCGCAGTTGCTGAACGAAGAAGATGACTATCAGCGGCCTTTGAAACTGCTGGCACAGAGCCTGCGCTTCAAGGACCCGTTGAGCGGGGAAGAGCGGTATTTCGAGAGCCGGTTGCGGCTGGATTGGTAACGCAGGTAATCAGGCTCACGCTATCCCTGTGGGAGCGGGCATGCCCGCTCCCACAGGGATAGCGTGTGCCTGAAGCCTGCGCTATGCCTGTCGGTGCTGCACGATGCTTTAACGGTTGAAACGCTCCACCAGCGAATACTGGCTCCCCGCCGTGCTGGTCAACTCTTCGCTGAGCAGTGCCGAGTGCAACGCCTGTTCGGCGGTCTGGTCGGCCAGTTCAGCAATGGTGCTGATGTTGCGGCTGATCTCGTCTGCCACTGCGGTCTGCTCTTCGGTCGCTGCAGCAATCTGGGTGGCCATGTCGGTGATGTTGGCGACTGCTTCACTGATCCCTACCAGTGCCTCGTCAGCCTGCATCACCCGGTCGACGCCTTCCTGCGCCTGGCGGTGGCCGGTTTCCATGGTCAGTACGGCGTTGCTGGCAGTTTGTTGCAGTTTTGCAATCAGGCCATGGATCTGACCAGTGGACTCAGCAGTGCGCTGAGCCAGTTGGCGCACTTCATCAGCCACAACGGCAAAACCACGGCCCATTTCCCCGGCGCGCGCCGCTTCGATCGCTGCGTTAAGCGCCAGCAGGTTGGTCTGGTCGGCGATGCCCTTGATCACGTCGACTACACCGCCAATTTCGTCGCTGTCCTTGGCCAGCTGGGTCACCGTCTGGCCGGTTTCGCCCACCGCTGCCGACAGGCGCTCGATGGCATCGCGGGTTTCCCCGGCAATCTGCCGCCCCTGGCTGGTCAGGCGGTTGGCTTCCTGGGTGGCGTCGGCGGTGCGCTGCACATGGTTGGCCACTTCCTGCGTGGTGGCGGCCATCTGGTTGACTGCAGCGGCGACCTGCTCGGTTTCTACCCGCTGACGCTCAAGCCCCGAGGAGCTCTTGTGCGCCAGGGCGTCGGACTGGCGCGCCTGTTCGCTGAGGTGTTCGGCACTGTCCTGCAGGCGGGTCAGGCAGGTTTTCAGGCGGGCGTCCTGGCTGAGCATGGCCATTTCCAGGCGCGCCTGCACACCACGGCTGTCGGTAAACATCTGTGCGATCAGCGGGTCGGAGGTGGTCTGTTCGGCCAGGCGCAGCAAGCGCTTCAGGCCGCGCTGCTGCCAGCCAAGGCCAAGCAGGCCCAACGGTACGGAAAGCCCGGCGGCCAAGGCGAAGCCCCAGGAGTGGCCAAGCCAGTTGCCGATCAGGAAGCCTACCTGGCTGATCAGGATGAATGGCAGCCAGTCCTGCAACACTGGCAGCCACTTGTCGCGGCGCGGTACTGGCGGCTTGCCCTGATTGATGCGCTGGTACAGCGCCTCGGCGCGACGGATCTGCTCGGCGGTGGGCTTGACCCGCACGGACTCGAAGCCCACGACCTGGTTGTTGTCGTAGATCGGCGTGACATAGGCATTGACCCAGTAGTGGTCGCCAGACTTGCAGCGGTTTTTGACAATGCCCATCCAGGGTTGGCCCTGCTTGAGCGTTTGCCACATATGAGCGAACACGGCGGGCGGCACGTCGGGGTGACGCACCAGGTTGTGCGGCGCACCGGTCAGCTCTTCGCGGGTGAACCCACTGATTTCGATGAAGGCATCGTTGCAGTAGGTGATCACACCCTTGGCATTGGTGGTGGAGATCAACCGCTGCTGGGCAGGGAAAGTCCGTTCTCTCTGGGTAATCGGCTGGTTGTTACGCATGGGTTGATAGTCCGCAAGGCTTTCGACAGGTATCGGCAAGGGACTGGTTTTATTGAATGATTATTTAATGTGAACGATTGCAGGCATGCCAGCCCTGCCTGGGGCCGCTGTGCGGTGGCCCCAGGCTTTGCTGACTTAGCCGGCAATCAGCTGTCGCAGCACATAATGCAAAATCCCCCCTGCCTTGAAGTACTCCACCTCATTCAGGGTATCGATACGGCACAGCACCTCGACCTGCGCCTGCTGCCCATCCTCGCGGGTGATGCGCAAGGGCAGGCTCATGCCCGGGCGGATCTGCGCGCCATTCAAACCCAGCACATCGATTTGCTCCTTGCCGGTCAGCCCCAGTTGCTTGCGGTCGTCACCGGCCTTGAACTGCAGCGGCAGCACGCCCATGCCCACCAGGTTGGAGCGGTGAATACGCTCGAAGCTTTCCGCCAGCACGGCCTTGACCCCCAGCAGGTTGGTGCCCTTGGCTGCCCAGTCGCGGCTTGAGCCGGTGCCGTATTCCTGGCCGGCAATCACCACCAGCGGGGTGCCTTCCTGCTGGTAGCGCATGGCTGCGTCGTAGATCGACAACTTCTCGCCGCTGGGCACATGCAAGGTGTTGCCGCCTTCTTCACCCGCCAGCATTTCGTTGCGAATGCGGATGTTGGCGAAGGTGCCGCGCATCATCACTTCATGGTTGCCACGCCGCGAACCGTAGGAGTTGAAATCGCGTGGCTCCACCCCCTGCTCACGCAGGTAGCGCCCGGCGGGGCTGTCGGCCTTGATGTTGCCGGCCGGTGAGATGTGGTCGGTGGTCACCGAGTCGCCCAGCAGCGCCAGCACACGCGCACCCTGGATGTCGACGATTTGCGGCGGCGGGCCGCTGATGCCGTCGAAGAACGGTGGGTGCTGTATATAGGTGGAGTCGGGCTGCCACACGTAGGTGGCGGCCTGCGGTACCTCGATGGCCTGCCATTGCGCATCGCCGGCGAACACTTCGGCATATTCCTTGTGGAACATCGCCGTGTCGACCTTGGCGACGGCTTCGGCAATTTCCTGCTGGCTGGGCCAGATGTCGCGCAGGTAAACCGGCTGGCCGTCCTTGCCGGTACCCAGCGGGTCACACGTCAGGTCCAGCCGTACGCTGCCGGCCAGGGCGTAGGCCACCACCAGCGGCGGCGAGGCCAGCCAGTTGGTCTTGACCAGTGGGTGCACACGGCCTTCGAAGTTACGGTTGCCCGACAGCACTGACGCCACGGTGAGGTCGGCGCTGCCGATGGCTTTCTCGATCGCTTCATCCAGCGGACCGGAGTTGCCGATGCAGGTGGTGCAGCCATAGCCGACCAGGTCGAAGCCCAACTGGTCGAGGTAGGGGGTGAGCCCGGCGGCCTTGAAGTAGTCGGTGACCACCTTGGAGCCCGGTGCCAGCGAACTCTTGACCCAGGGTTTGCGTTGCAGGCCCTTTTCCAGCGCCTTTTTCGCCACCAGCCCGGCGGCCATCATCACACTGGGGTTTGAAGTGTTGGTGCATGAGGTGATCGCGGCAATCACCACTGCACCATCGCGCAGCGTGTGGGTCTGGCCTGCATGGTTGTAGTCGATCTCGCCCGCCTGGTCGGCGTTGCCTACCGCTACGCCACCGCCACCCTCGCTTTCCAGGCGGCCGACTTCCTTCGCCAGTGGCTTGGGTTGCAGTTCGATGAAGTGGTCGAAGGCCTGGCTGACCTGGCCCAGTGCCACGCGGTCCTGCGGGCGTTTAGGCCCGGCCAGGCTGGCTTCGACCTCGTGCATGTCCAGCGCCAGGCTGTCGCTGAACAGCGGCTCCTGCCCAGGCAGGCGCCACAGGCCTTGGGCTTTGCAGTAGTGCTCGACCAGTTGCACGGTCGCTTCGGGGCGGCCCGACAGGCGCAGGTAGTCCAGGGTCACCTGGTCGACCGGGAAGAAACCGCAGGTGGCGCCGTATTCCGGCGCCATGTTGGCAATGGTCGCCCGGTCGGCCAATGGCAGCTCGGCCAGGCCATCGCCGTAAAACTCGACGAACTTCCCGACCACGCCTTTTTTGCGCAGCATTTGCGTAACCGTCAGCACCAGGTCGGTGGCGGTGATACCTTCGCGCAGCTTGCCGGTCAGCTTGAAACCGATCACTTCGGGTATCAGCATCGACACGGGTTGGCCGAGCATGGCCGCCTCTGCCTCGATGCCTCCGACACCCCAGCCGAGCACGCCCAGGCCATTGATCATGGTGGTGTGCGAGTCGGTACCCACCAGGGTGTCGGGGAAGGCGTAGGTGCGGCCATCGGCTTCACGGGTCCACACCGTGCGGCCCAGGTACTCCAAGTTGACCTGGTGGCAGATGCCGGTGCCCGGCGGCACCACGCGGAAGTTATCGAAGGCGCTCTGGCCCCAACGCAGGAAGGCATAGCGTTCGCCATTGCGCTGCATTTCGATGTCGACGTTCTCGTTGAAGGCTTGCGGTGTGCCATAACGGTCGACCATCACCGAGTGGTCGATCACCAGATCCACCGGTGACAGGGGGTTGATCCGCTGTGGGTCGCCACCGGCCTTGGCCATGGCCGCGCGCATGGCGGCCAGGTCGACCACGGCCGGCACCCCTGTGAAGTCCTGCATCAGCACCCGCGCCGGGCGGTACTGGATCTCGCGGTCGGAGCGCCGCTCGCCCAGCCACTGGGCAAGGGCGCGCAGGTCGTCGCCGGTGACGGTATGACCGTCCTCCCAGCGCAGCAGGTTTTCCAGCAGCACCTTCAATGACATGGGCAGGCGTTGCAGGTCACCCAGCTGGCGGGCGGCTTCGGTGAGGCTGAAATAGTGGTAGGTCTGGTTGCCGACCTGGAGGGGCTTGAGGGTGTTCAGGCTATCGAGCGAGGGCATTGCCAACTCCTTCTGCGCCGGTGCCCGGCAAATACTCAAGGTTTACCGGTGTCACCGCTCTGTTTCGGTCCGCACGGTGCGGACCTGGCTGAAAGGTCAGGTTAGACCGCTTTGCGGCCCCTGACCCTTTTCTGGACCGGTGGGGCATGTCGCAGGTTCCGATCTTCCTTTATCATCGCCGCCCTGCCGGCGCCTGTTGCGCGCCAGCCGTAGTGGAGTGAGAGATGAATACCCTGTTCATGCATTGCCGGCCCGGTTTCGAGGGCGAGGTTTGCGCCGAAATCAGCGAACATGCCGCCCGCCTGGGCATTGCCGGCTATGCCAAAGGCAAGCCACAAAGTGCCAGCGCCGAGTTTGTCTGCAGTGAAGACGGCGGTGCCGAGCGGTTGATGGGGGCGCTGCGCTTCAACGAGCTGATTTTCCCTCGGCAGTGGGCCCGTGGCGGTTTTGTCGAGTTACCGGAAAGTGACCGGATCAGTGTGCTGCTGGCGCAGTTGGCCGACTTCCCGGTGTTCGGCAGCCTGTGGCTGGAAGTGCTGGACAGCAACGAAGGCAAGGAATTGTCCACCTTCTGTCGCAAGTTCGAAGTGCCGCTGCGCAAGGCCCTGCAAAAGGCCGGCCGCCTGGTCGACGACGCCAGCCGGCCACGGCTGCTGCTCACCTTCATCAGCGGCCGACGGGTGTTTGTTGGCCTGGCCCCGGCCAACAATAGCGCGTTGTGGCCCATGGGCATCCCGCGCCTGAAATTCCCCCGCGAGGCACCCAGCCGTTCGACCCTCAAGCTGGAAGAGGCCTGGCACCAGTTCATCCCGCGTGAGCAGTGGGAACAGCGCCTGGGCGATGACATGACCGGTGTCGACCTGGGCGCCTCGCCGGGTGGCTGGACCTACCAGCTGGTACGTCGTGGCATGCTGGTGACGGCCATCGACAACGGGCCGATGGCCGAAAGCCTGATGGACACCGGCCTGGTGCAGCACTTGATGGCCGACGGTTTCACCTGGCAGCCGAAGCAGCCGGTGGACTGGATGGTATGCGACATCGTCGAGAAGCCGGCGCGCACCACTTCGCTGATCGAAACCTGGCTGGGTGAGGGGTTGTGCCGCGAGGCAGTGGTCAACCTGAAGCTGCCGATGAAGCAACGCTATGCCGAAGTGCGGCGGTTGCTCGACCGCATGGAGGCGACATTCAAGGCGCGCAAGATCAGGGTATCGATTGCCTGCAAGCAGCTGTATCACGACCGTGAGGAAGTGACTTGCCATCTGCGCAGACTGGACCTGAAGCCGCGCTGATTTCGGGGGCTGCAAGCCAGCCCCTTGGTCGAAACGGCCCTATGCGCGACAATAACGATCATTTGTGGAGCCCCCCATGACCGATTTCACCCCCGACGCCATCCTCGACGCTACCGGCCTGAATTGCCCGGAACCGGTAATGATGCTGCACCAGCACGTGCGCAACCTGGCCGCTGGCGGCCTGCTGAAGGTCATCGCCACCGATCCGTCGACCCGTCGTGACATTCCCAAGTTCTGCAACTTCCTCGGCCACGAATTGCTGCAGCAGCAAGAGGACGCCGGCACCTTCCTGTACTGGATCCGCAAAAAAGCCGACTGAAGCGCTCTGGAACACGCCCCGCGTTGCGCCTACACTGCGTTCCCCAGACAGGAGAGCGCCATGCTGATAGTTGCCGACGAGAACATCCCGCTGCTCGATGCCTTCTTCCAGGGTTTCGGTGAAATTCGCCGCTACCCGGGCCGAAGCCTCGATGCCGCCAGCGTCAAGGACGCCGATATCCTGCTGGTGCGCTCGGTGACCAAGGTCGACCGCCAGTTGCTCGAAGGCAGCCGCGTACGCTTTGTCGGCACTTGCACCATCGGCACCGATCACCTGGACTTGGACTACTTTACCGAAGCCGGCATCCGCTGGAGCAGTGCGCCGGGCTGCAATGCACGCGGCGTGGTCGACTACGTGCTGGGCAGCGTACTAACCCTGGCCGAGCTCGATGGCGTGGCACTGCCCGAACGCGTGTATGGCGTGGTGGGTGCGGGTGAGGTGGGCGGCCGTCTGGTGCGGGTGCTTCACGGCCTGGGCTGGAAGGTACTGGTGTGCGACCCGCCGCGCCAGGCCGCCGAGGGTGGCGACTACGTCAGCCTCGAGACGATTTTGCAGCAGTGCGATGCGATCAGCCTGCATACCCCGTTGCAGCGTGCCGGCGAGCACCCGACCTGGCACTTGCTGGGCCAGGCGCAGCTGGCGCAGTTGCGCCCAGGGGCCTGGCTGATCAACGCCAGTCGTGGCCCGGTGGTAGACAACGCCGCCTTGCGCGAGCTGCTGCTGGACCGTGAAGACGTGCATGCGGTGCTGGATGTGTGGGAGGGCGAGCCGCAGGTCGACCTGCAACTGGCCGACCTGTGCACGCTGGCTTCGCCGCACATTGCCGGCTACAGCCTCGATGGCCGCCAGCGTGGCACGGCGCAGATCTATCAGGCGTTGTGCCGCTTCCTTGGCGTGGACGAGCAGGTGCAACTGGCAGACTTGCTGCCCCGACCGCCGCTGGCGCAGATTGAGCTGGACGCCAGCACCGACCCGGCCTGGGCCTTGGCGACCCTGTGCCGCGCCGTGTATGACCCGCGCCGCGACGATGCGGACTTCCGCCGCAGTCTGAGCGACGACCCGCAGCAGCAGCGGGCGGCGTTCGACCAGTTGCGCAAGCAGTACCCGCCACGGCGCGAGATCGAAGGGCTGGCGGTGCGCTTGCGGGGTGAGTCGCCACAGCTGGCACAGCTGGTCAGTGCCTTGGGTGGGGTGCTGGCCTGATAGATTGTTGAAGGCAGTGCCGGCCAATAAAAACCCGGCGCGAGCGCCGGGTTGCAAGTAATTCGTAGGTCAACCTTTGCGTACGCGCTCGGCCCGGCTTTCTTCCAGGGCCTTGCAGGCCTGCTGGATCATCTGCTCGGTGATCGGCACTTCGCGCCCCTGGGCGTCGATGATCGAACCGCACACCTGCGGTTTCGGGGTGGCCCGAGGCTTCTGGTTGTCACTGCCATGCTGCAAGCTCATGCACTGTCTCCTCATCAGGTTCAAGCTCAAGTTAGCCCTGCGCCGTGACTGGCCTGTGACAGCTTCTGTGTCACGGCAGCAACAGTCCAACAGAAACCAGGTGAAAGCTCCAGCGACTGGTTAGACCGATGGGCTATAGCAACCTGCAGGCGTTCCCACAGCCTGGATGAGTGGTAGTCTGCGGCTTCTCCCGCATTGTGGTCGTCGCCATGCCCGAATCGGTTTCCCCACGTCAGCGCCGCGCCTTGCGCCTGGCCTGGCAGTTCGTCCGCCCCTATCGCCGGCAAGTGCTGCTGGCCTTGCTGGCCCTGGTGGTCACTGCCGCCATCACCCTGTCGATGGGCCAAGGTATCCGCCTGTTGGTGGACCAGGGCTTCATGACCCGCTCCGCGCACCAGCTCAACCAGACCATCGGGTTGTTCCTGCTGCTGGTGCTGGCACTGGCGGTGGGCACTTTCAGCCGCTTTTACCTGGTCTCGTGGATTGGCGAGCGGTGTGTGGCCGATATCCGTCGCGCCGTTTTCGATCACCTGATCGGCCTGCACCCCGGCTTTTTCGAAGACAATCGCAGCTCCGAAATCCAGTCGCGGCTGACGGCGGACACCACCTTGCTGCAGTCGGTGATCGGCTCATCGTTGTCGATGTTCCTGCGTAACGCGTTGATGGTTATCGGCGGCGTGGTGTTGCTGTTCATCACCAACCCCAAGCTCACCAGTATCGTGGTGGTGGCCCTGCCGTTGGTGCTGGCACCTATCCTGCTGTTTGGCCGTCGGGTGCGTAGCCTGTCGCGGCAGAGCCAGGACCGGGTGGCCGATGTGGGCAGCTACGTGGCCGAAACGCTGGGGCAGATCAAGACGGTGCAGGCCTACAACCACCAGGCGCACGACCGTGAACTGTTCGCGGGCACGGTCGAAGCAGCGTTTAGCGTGGCCCGCAAGCGGATTGCCCAGCGTGCCTGGCTGATCACCCTGGTGATCGTGCTGGTGTTGGGGGCGGTGGGGGTGATGTTGTGGGTCGGCGGCATGGACGTGATTGCCGGGCGTATTTCTGCAGGCGAGCTGGCTGCGTTCGTGTTCTACAGCCTGATCGTCGGTAGCGCCTTCGGTACCCTCAGTGAGGTGATCGGCGAGCTGCAGCGTGCCGCCGGTGCCGCTGAGCGTATTGCCGAACTGTTGGCTGCGCGCAGTGCAATCCTGCCGCCCGAGCTGGCGCAGGCGCTACCAAAACAGCGGGCCAGCGGGCACATCGAATTGCAGCAGGTGGTGTTCGCCTACCCGTCACGGCCTACGGTGGCGGCCGTCGATGGCCTGAGCCTGGCCATCGAACCAGGACAGACCGTTGCCCTGGTTGGCCCCTCGGGTGCAGGCAAGTCGACCCTGTTCGATTTGTTGTTGCGTTTTTACGACCCGCAGCAAGGGCGCATCCTGCTCGATGGCCAGGCGATTACCGCCCTCGACCCTGACCAGCTGCGCCGCCAGTTCGCCCTGGTGGCGCAAAACCCCTCGCTGTTCCGTGGCACGGTGGAGGCCAACATCCGCTATGGCCGGCCCGAGGCAACCCTGGCGGAAGTCGAGGCAGCCGCCCGCGGTGCCTATGCCGATGAATTCATCCGGCAGCTGCCGCAAGGCTACCAGACGCCCTTGGGCGAGGGCGGTATCGGGCTTTCCGGTGGGCAGCGGCAGCGCCTGGCGATTGCCCGGGCGTTGCTGGTGGATGCGCCGATCCTGTTGCTGGATGAAGCCACCAGCGCCCTCGACGCGCAGAGCGAGCACCTGATCCAGCAGGCGTTGCCCAGCCTGATGGCCGGGCGCACCACGCTGGTGATCGCCCATCGCCTGGCCACGGTGCAGCATGCCGAACGGATCGCGGTCATCGACAAGGGGCGGCTGGTGGCGGTGGGCACACACCGTCAGTTGATCGAGGAAAGCCCGCTGTATGCGCGCTTGGCGGCCTTGCAGTTCACCACAGGGTAGGGTGTCGCGGTTTTGTAACATTTTTGTAGCAATTGCCTGAGAGTATCTGCCTCAACTGTTGCGTAAGTGCTCGACCTGGCTGCCATTGCTTGATGGCAGCTTTTTTTTGGCCTGCCAGTCATGGGGGCTGCACAGCGGCCCCAGCCCTCTCTCTCTGGTTCCGAGACCCTAGATGTTGCGTAAATCCCTCAGAGTGCAAATTCTCTCGCTGCTCGGCGGCAGCCTGGCGGCGATGTTGCTGATCGCCCTGGTGTGTTTCCAGTTCCTGTCGTCCAGCGTGCGCGGTTATGCCGAGCTGGTCGACGGGCCGCTGCAGGCCTCGCAATTGATCGACGAAGCCAACCTGCAATTCAAGATTCAGGTGCAGGAATGGAAGAACGTGTTGCTGCGCGGGCGCCAGCCGGCAGACATGGACAAGTACTGGCAGCAGTTCCAGGCCCGTGAACAACAGGTTCAAGCGCTGCTCGGGCAATTGATCGACAGCAGCGACACCAGGCTCAAGGCGCCTTTGCAGCAGCTGCGTGACAGCCACCGGCAGTTGGGCCAGGCCTATGCGCAGGGCCGCCAGGCCTTCCTTGCCGCGGGGGGTGACCCGGTAGCCGGCGACCAGGCGGTCAAAGGCGTGGACCGCGCCGCCAGCGAGCAGATGAGCGAACTGGTCGAGCAGCTGCGGGCCGATGCGCGCCAGCGTGCGGCCAGCATCAGCGCCAGCGCCGAGCTCACGGTATGGCTGGGCTTGCTGGTGATGTTGGCTTCGGCGGTGCTGGTGGGGCTGCTCAGCCTGTGGCTGGTCAACCGTAGCCTGATCGAGCCAATCCGCCAATTGATCGAGTATGTCGCACAACTGAGCCAAGGGCGTTTCGCCGCCCGGGTCGATAGCCGCCGTGAAGATGAGCTGGGGCGCCTGGCGCGGGCTGCCAACACGCTGCGCGACTTCCTTGCCGATACCGTGGGCCGCCTGCAGGACAACGCGCAGGAGCTGGAGGGCGCCAGTGGCCAGTTGCGCAGCATCGCCGGCGACATGGCCCGTGGCACCCACGACCAGTTCCAGCGTACCGACCAGGTGGCCACGGCCATGCACGAGATGTCCGCCACCGCTCAGGAGGTCGCCCGCCACGCCGCCGAGGCCGCTCGCGCGGCAGATGACGCCGACCACAGCGCCCAGGCCGGCGAGCAGGTGATGCAGCAGACCATCGACATTATCGGTGTGGTCAACCGCGAAATCGCCGGCACGGCGGCGGTAATCCGCGACCTGGAGCACGACAGCACGCGCATTGGCAAAGTGCTGGAGGTGATCCGTGGCATCGCGGAGCAGACCAACCTGCTGGCGCTCAACGCAGCCATCGAAGCGGCCCGTGCTGGCGAAGCCGGGCGTGGTTTTGCGGTGGTCGCCGATGAGGTGCGCAGCCTGGCCCAGCGCACGGCTGCGTCGATTGCCGAGATTCACCAGATCATCGAAGCCGTGCAGTCGGGGGCGGTAGAAGCGGTCAAGGCGATCGAAAGCGGCCAGCAGCGCAGCGAGGAGGGGGCCGAGCAGGTGCAGCAGGCCGGGCAGATGCTGCAGCGCATCACCCAGTCCGTAGAGGCGATCCGCGACATGAACCGACAAATCGCCACGGCGGCCGAAGAGCAGACCAGCGTAGCTGAAGACATTTCGCGCAACCTGATCGAAATCACCCGTATTGCCACGGCCAACCAGCAGGCCGTGCAGCATACCGAGCAGGCCGGGCAGCGCTTGCATGGGTTGTCCGGGCAGTTGGGTGAGGTGACCTCGCGCCTGACGGCCTGACCGTTTTCAGGCACAACAAAAAGCCCGCACAAGGCGGGCTTTTTGAGCAGGATCTGGTCGGAGAGACAGGATTCGAACCTGCGGCCTTCTCGTCCCGAACGAGACGCGCTACCTGGCTGCGCTACACTCCGATGAACAAAATCCTACTGCATCCCGTTTTCGCACACAAGCCCTTGTTGTTTAAAGGGGCTTTGCAAAACGGGCGCCTGGATCAGAGCTCTTTGACGGTGCGGATCTGGTCCTTGTTCAAGCGGGTGCGCTTGCCATCCAGTTGCTCGAATTCATAGAAGCCGGAGTCTTCATCGTACTTCGGGGTGTCCGTGGCCTGGATTTCGCGGCCATCGTTCAGGGTAATGACGGTCGGCGAAGCGCAGCCGGCAAGGGCGCCCAGGCCCAGGGCGAGCAGGAAGGCGGGTAGGGTCCGTTGAATCATCGTGTTTCTCCAGTGCGATGGTGCTAGTTGTCAGTTAAGACGCAGGGTGTCCATGCAAGTTCCTTCTTTAGTGCAGCATAGCGGCAAACCCGGCCTATTGACCGAGGGCAATCGCCATGGGCGCAACGTCGGGAAAGGTGCGCTGTGATATAACTGTGGGCATCTCATCCTGTTGTGACGGACACCCATGAAAGCCAAGGCAGATACCCCCTTCGTGGCGCTGAACATCGCCGTGCTCACGGTCAGCGACACCCGTACTTTCGACACCGACACCTCCGGGCAGCTGTTCGTCGACCGCCTGAGTGCGGCCGGCCACCGTTTGGCCGAGCGCGTGCTGCTCAAGGATGACCTGTACAAGATCCGCGCCCAGGTTGCCACCTGGATCGCCGATGACAACGTGCAAGTGGTGTTGATCACGGGGGGGACCGGCTTTACCGGCCGCGACAGCACGCCCGAGGCGGTGGCCTGCCTGCTGGACAAACAGGTGGAGGGGTTTGGAGAGTTGTTCCGGCAGATCTCCGTGGCCGACATTGGCACCTCCACGGTGCAGTCGCGTGCCTTGGCCGGGCTGGCCAACGGTACCTTGGTGTGCTGCCTGCCGGGCTCGACCAACGCCGTGCGTACCGGCTGGGATGGCATCCTTGCCGAACAGCTCGATGCCCGCCATCGCCCGTGCAACTTCGTTGCGCACCTGAAGCAAGCAGCGGCCTGTGACAGCCGTGGCTGAGGCCGGCCAGGCCCGGCCGCTGATGCCGGTGGAGCAGGCCCTGGCGCAACTGCTGGCGCTGGCCGAGGCGGCGCCCATCCGCGAGACCGAAAACCTGCCGCTGGCCGAGGCCGAAGGCCGCGTGCTGGCCACCGACCTGGTGGCCTCGCTCGACCTGCCGCCCTGGCCGAACAGCGCCATGGACGGTTATGCCTTGCGCAGCGCCGACTGGCAGGGCCAGCCGCTGCCGGTCAGCCAGCGCATTTTTGCCGGGCATGCGCCACGGCCGCTGCAGCCAGGCACCTGCGCGCGCATCTTTACGGGTGCGCCGGTGCCGGAAGGCGCCGACTGCGTCGAGATGCAGGAAAACACCGAGGTGCTCGAAGATGGCCGGGTACGCTTTCTTGAAACATTGCAAACCGGGCAGAACATACGCCCTCAGGGCCAGGAAACCCGCAAGGGTGAGCAGGTAATGAGCGCCGGCACCCGCCTTGGGCCGATCGAACTGGGCCTGGCGGCGACCCTGGGCCATGGTCGCCTGGATGTGGTGCGCAAGGTGCGGGTGGCGGTGCTGTCCACCGGTGACGAGCTGGTCGAACCCGGCCTGCCGCTAGGCCCTGGGCAAATCTACAACAGCAACCGTCGGCTGCTGGTCAGCTGGTTGCAGCGGCTGGGCTGCGATGTGGTCGATGCGGGCATCCTGCCGGATGACCTTGCACGTACCCGTGCCTGCCTGGGGTCGCTGGGCGACGTTGACCTTATCTTGTCTACCGGCGGAGTCTCGGTGGGGGAGGCCGACTACCTCGGTGCAGCCCTGCGTGAAGCCGGCGAACTGGCGTTGTGGAAACTGGCGATCAAGCCGGGCAAACCGCTGACGTTCGGCCACTTCCAGGGCGTGCCGGTGATCGGCCTGCCGGGCAACCCGGCCTCGACCTTGGTCACCTTTGGCCTGCTGACCCGGCCCTACTTGCTTCGTCGTCAGGGGGTGGCCGATGTCACGCCGCTGCGTTTCGACATGCCGGCGGGCTTCGACTGGCACAAGCCTGGCACGCGCCGCGAATACCTGCGCGCGCGCATCGAACAGGGCCGGGTGTGCATCTACAAGAACCAGAGCTCGGGGGTGCTGCGCAGTGCCGCCTGGGCCGAGGGCCTGGTGGAGGTGCGCGAAGGCAGTACGCCAAAACCGGGCGATAGCGTGCCGTTCATCCCCTTCAGCGAGCTACTTGGCTGAGCGGCCCAGCCAGGCACTGCCCAGCGGCGCGGCCTCGGCAGGCGCTGCCTGGGCCAGGCGCATGTGCACGTTCTCCAGTTGCTGGGCTGCTACGCTCCAGTCGTGGCGTTGGCGGGCGAATTGCCGCCCGGCATCGCTCAGTTGGCTCATGCGCCAGGGCTGGTTGAGCAGTTGGGTGATCAGCAGGGCGAGCTGGTCACCGTCATCACTGCCCAGGTAATGCTCACCGTTGTTCGCGGCCAGGCCCGATACGCCTTTGCCGGTGGTGATCACCGGCAGGCCGGCGGCCATGGCCTCGAGGATTTTTACTTTGGAGCCACCGGCATAGCGCAGCGGGGCGAAGAACAGTGCCGAACGCTTTTGCAGCTCGCGCAGGTCAGGGCGGTAACCGAACCATTCGATGCGCGGGTCGTTCCAGTGCAATTTCCAGCTGATCGGCAGCGCATGCCCGGCTATCGCCAGGCGCACCGCCGGGTTGCTCATCCACACTTGCGGCATGATGTCTTCCAGCGCCCACTCGATGGCTTCCAGGTTGGCGCCATACTCAAAGTTGCCCACGAACAACAAGCGTTGGCTATGCAGCGCCGGTTGCACGTGCTGGTAGAAATCACAATCCACACCATTGACCACCACGTTCACCGGGCGCCCGCTGATCTGCGCGATGAGCTCGGCATCGTGTGCGCTGACCGCCACCAGCTCGGTAGGTTGGCGCAGCACCCGCTGTTCCCAGCGCCGGTAGCGCCAGCGGTCAAAGGCATTGAGCGGGCGCAGCCAGAGCGGCAGGCGGTCGTGGCAGGCACCGCCCATCACGGACTCCAGCGTGTGCTCGCTGAGCATGTAGGGCAGCCCGCGCGCCTGCAAAGCCTTTTCGAACGGCTGAAAGCTGTAGCTGTGCTCGATCTGGATCACGTCCCACGGTTCGTCCAGCAATTGCTCGAAGCGGTGCCGCAGGCAAGGGGACAGGCCATTGATGATCGCCCGCATGGGGTAGTCGATAATCGGCGAGGCCAGCAGGTTCAGCGGGCTGTGCAGTGGCCGACGGGGTAGCACGATCAGCCGTTCGAGTAGCGGCTCCAGGGCTTCGCGGGCCGCATCGCTGAGCGGGATTTTCGATTGCACCAGCAGGGTAATGCGGTGGCCTTGCTGTGCCAGTGCGCGCATCAGGTGGTATTGCCGGGTCTTGCTGCCGCTGGTCGTTGGCCAAGGCAGGTACGGCAGTGTCCAGAGAATGCGCATGACCCGGAATCCTCGCTGAAAGCTGCGGATGAAAAGACGCGCCCATCGGCGGCGCTATGCACACCACTGCCGGTGGCGCGTCCATGGCCAGGATCGAGATTGGCCCGGCGAACAGAAGTCAAAAGGCTGACTTCCCTGGGAAAAATGTTGGCCTGGGTCAAAAACTTGTCAAAAGTTCATTTTCTGAGCATAGCCGCGCATTGTCGGGTGTGGGAAAAAGACCGCGTCGGCTTCGTTATTTTTTTGCACCCATGCAACGATCCCTGGCTGCGCATGGTCGAGATCTGGGTGGTTCAACTTCACGGAGACGCGCAATGCAAGGGCGCAAGGCAATGCTGATCCTGCACGGTAAGCAGGCGATGAACGAAGAGTTGCGCAGCGCTGTGCACGACCTGCGCGATACCGGCTGGGCACTGGATGTACGTGTCACCTGGGAGGCGGGTGATGCGCAGCGGCTGGTCGGCGAGGCGCTGAGCGCGGGCTACAGCCATGTCGTTGCCGGTGGTGGGGATGGCACTTTGCGCGACGTGGCCGAAGCCATGGGGCTGGCCGGCGCTGATGCCAGCCTGGCACTGTTGCCCCTTGGCACTGCCAACGACTTCGCCCGAGCCGCAGGTATACCGCTGGAGCCTGCTGCGGCTCTGGCGTTGCTGAACACACCGGCCCAGGCAATAGACCTGGGCCAGGCTGGCGACCAGTTGTTCCTTAACATGGCCACAGGCGGATTCGGCAGCCAGGTCACCGCCAACACCTCCGAAGACCTGAAAAAAGTGCTGGGGGCGGCCGCCTACCTGTTCACCGGCTTGTCGCGCTTCAGCGAACTGCAGGCAGCTTCGGTGGAACTGCAAGGGCCAGACTTTCAGTGGCAAGGGAGCTTGCTGGCGCTGGGTATCGGTAACGGCCGCCAGGCTGGGGGAGGGCAGGTGCTATGCCCTGAAGCGGTGGTGAACGACGGTTTGCTGGACATCGCCATCCTACCTGCGCCGCAGGAAGTGGTCGGGGCTTTGCGCGATCTGCTGGCCGGCGATGGCCTGTTCGTTCGGGCGAGGTTGCCCTGGGTGGAAATCAAGAGTTCGCAGGGGCTGGATATCAACCTCGATGGCGAGCCGTTGCAGGCCGACAACCTGCGCTTTCAGGCCAGGCCAGCCGCGATACGCCTGCACCTGCCGGCCCGGTCGCCATTGCTCAGTCGTCCAGGCTGATGATTTTCTCGCGTACGGCAAACAGTACCAGGCCAGCCACGTCATGAATCTGCAGCCGCTTCATGATTTGCGAGCGGTGGGTTTCGACCGTCTTGATAGACAGGCCAAGGCCCGCAGCGATTTCCCGGGTGGACTTGCCGCGCACGATCAGGCGCAGGATTTCCAGTTGCCGGGCCGTGAGGTTATGCCGCTCGCCAGCGGCCTGCTTGCCCTGTTTGGTGTGCCGTAACGCCTGGTTGATGACGGTGTGGGCGATGGCTGGGCTGAGGTAGCGCTCGCCGTTGCGCACCGCGCTCAGGGCCTGCTCCAGTTCGGTGGCGCTGGTGTCCTTGAGCAGATAGCCGTGGGCGCCGCTTTCCAGCGCCCGCATGATCAGGTCGGGGTCGGTGTGCATCGAGAGAATCAGCACTTTGCAGGCGTTGCCGCTGGCCCGCAGTTGAGTCAGGGCGTCCAGGCCGCTGGTGGAGCGCATCGAAATGTCCAGCAAGACGATGTCGGGCGCCAGCGTGCGCACCTGTTCGAGCAGTTGACCGCCATCGTCGGCTTCGCCGATCACGTGATAGCCAGGGATGTCACAGACCAGCGCGCGCACCCCGGCGCGGATCAGCGAATGGTCGTCAACCAGCAGCAGTCTACAGGTCATGGGTGGCAGTACTCCGGGCGCGTTGCTGGCTGCGCGGGGGCCAGGGGAACATCGCTTCGATCTGCGTGCCCAGGCCAGGCTGGCTGGTGATGTCGAGGCTGCCCTGCAACGCGGTTACCCGCTCCTGCATGCCGGCAAGGCCGCGCTGGCCTGCCTCGGCCGGGTGCCGGGCGGGGATGAAGCCGCGGCCATCGTCGTGGATCGACAATGCCAGCCCTTCAGGGGTGCGCTGCAGGCGGATGACCAGGTTGTGTGCCTGGGCGTGGCGCAACATATTGGTCACCGCCTCCTGGGTAATGCGGAACACGGCCATGGCCACGGCTTCGTCGATGCCGCCCAGGCGCTGGTTGCACGCCAGGCTCCAGTGCACGCCGCTGCTGGCCAGGGTACGTACCAGGTGCGCGCGCAGGCTGGCTTCCAGGCCAAGGCTGGCGAGCTGCCGGGGGTTGAGCAGGGCGGACACATCGCGCACGTTGCCCAGGGTGTCATCCAGCGTGCCGCGCAGGGCATCGCAGTGGCCCTGCAGCTCGTCGGGCATACGCCGCTGCAGCCACTGCAACTGCAGCTTCGCAGCGGTGAGCAATTGGCCGATGTCGTCGTGAAGTTCCCGGCTCAGGTGCTGACGTTCGTCTTCCTGCACCTTGAGCATGCGCTCGGCCAGTTCGGCCGGGCGCAGGCTGATCGACCTGGCGCTCAGCCCCAGTTGAACGGCGGCGCCCAGCGTGGCGGCCAGCTGTAGCACCAGCAGGCTGGCCGGGATGGCCTGGTTGGCCAGGTACAGCGCCAGGTTCGCAACCAGCGAGGCCACGCACAGCCCGACCGTTGCCCAACGCAGCAGGGCAGCGCGGGAGCAGCAACGCAGAGAAGTCTTCAAGCGTGGGAACATAAGTAGGAAAGCCACTGAAGTATTGCTGATGGAGGCCTTGCACAATGCTGGTCAGAGGCTTTGGCGCAGTACTTTCGATGTTTTTTCGAATGCGTGATCTTTCAACCTTGCTTCAGGTTGCAAGCCTTTGTGGGGGCGCATATTACCACTTTGCATTGCATCGGTCGCGGCTGGGAAACGCTTTGAAACGCCTGCTGGTCCGGTCTTTTCGGGTAGCAAAGTGCCACCCGTTAATCGTGCAGTACGCACTTGTGCTGCAACTAGCGTGCTCAGGGTTCAAGTTGGGCCACTAAAAACCTGCAGAACTTTCCAAGTTTGACCATGGTGGGGCTTGAACAACGGTACTTAGTTGCACACTGCGTCAATTAGAGCGCCGGTTTAGAGCGGTCAGGGCGGCTGCTGGCTGCCACTTCACCAGGGGTGTGAATGCACACGCTGCCTTGCTCATCGCATGACGTACAGGTTGACGCTAAAGGTTGTTGCACGACCTTCGCCAACTCACCCAGTAGCACCAGTTGCTCGCCGATGTCCAGGTTCAGCCGCCCGGTACGGGGGTCGACCAGTTCCAGTTGCCAGGCCAGCAGGGTCAGGCACTCCCCTATCGCGGGTAGGGCTGCACGTTGCAGGCAACCACCGTGGCAGGCCGGGGCGAGCAGCTGTTGAAGGGCAGTGGTGTAATGGGCGACTTCACGCAGGCCCAGGCGTGTGGCCTGACGGGCGAGGCTGTCGAGGACGTTGTCCAGGCAGCGGCAGGCATCCGGATCATTGTCGATCAGTTCCAGATGCTGCAGGCATTCCTGGGCCTGGGTCAGCAGTACCTGGGCATCCAGCAGGAAGCCCTGGAGGGCGTCGTCGAACGATAAGGCAGTGTCCATTGTCAGGTCCCCGCGCGTGGGGTAGGCGCAGGGGGCGGGCACGCCGAAACGATAGCTAGCAAAAGCCTGACTCCATTCATGCAGTGAGAATGGCGTCACATTAATGGCTAAAGGATATCGCGAACATCAGGTTTCGCCCGATTGCGACTAAGGGTTTCCCTGATGCGGGGCCAGGGTGGGGAACTTTTGCAGCCCCCTCGGTTTATCCCGGTGTGCCCGCAGTAAAGCATGATGGTAAAGTGATATCAATTGCCTTGGCGGTATTTTTCCGCAAGGGTCAAGGTGCGCGTGAAACCGCCGATACAGGGTAGATGATTTCACCTTTTCCGACTCAAGCCTGGGGGTTTTCCAATGGCTGGCATTCTCGACACGGTAGACCAACGCACGCAATTGGTGGGTGAGAACCGCCTGGAAATTCTGATGTTTCGCCTGGCCGGTCGCCAGTTGTTCGCGATCAACGTGTTCAAGGTGCAGGAGGTGCTGCAACTGCCCAAACTGACCTTGATGCCTCAGCGCCACGCCTTCGTCTGCGGTGTGGTCAACCTGCGCGGGCAGACGCTGCCGGTGATCGACCTGTCCCAGGCGATTGGCATGCGCCCGCTGCAACCGGGGCCGGACAGCACCATCATCGTCACCGAGTACAACCGCTCGGTGCAGGCCTTCCTGGTCGGTGGTGTGGACCGCATCGTCAACATGAACTGGGAGTCGATCATGCCGCCGCCTTCCAGTGCCGGGCGCCAACACTACCTGACCGCCATCACCAAGGTCGATGACAAGCTGGTGGAGGTTATCGACGTAGAGAAGGTGCTGGCCGAGATCGTGCCGTACAACGCCCGGGTCTCTGGCGACAAACTCGCCGACCCGGTGCTGGCCCGGGCGCGTGGCCGTGAGGTGCTGCTGGTGGATGACTCCAGCGTGGCCTTGGCGCAGTTGCGCGATACGCTGTCCCAGTTAGGCGTGAAACTGCATGTGGCCAGTGATGGCCTGAAAGCGCTACGTATGCTCAAGGGCTGGGCCGATGCCGGCGAAGACCTGTGCGAGAAGCTGCTGATGGTATTTACCGATGCCGAAATGCCGGAAATGGACGGCTACCGGCTGACCACCGAGATCCGCAGTGATGCACGCCTGCGCCAGCTTTACGTAGTGCTGCACACCTCGCTGTCGGGCAGTTTCAACGAGTCCATGGTGAAAAAGGTGGGTTGCGACAACTTCCTGTCCAAGTTCCAGCCCGATCGCCTGGTCGACGTGGTCAAGCAACGCCTGCTACTGGACACCGCCACTGCGTGAACCCTGGGCCGGCCAGGTATAAGCTTGGCTTTTGGCATGACGCGAGGCAGCAGGGATGTTTCTCAGTGAGTTGTATCGATACCCGGTGAAGTCGGGGCAGGCGCAGAGCCTGCAGGCTTCACCGGTTGGGTTGCTGGGGCTGCAGGGTGACCGGCGCTGGATGGTGGTCGAGGAAGAAAACGGACGCTTCCTGACCCAGCGCGCATGGCCACAACTTGGCCAGTTGCAGGCGTGTGAAGACGACAGTGGCGAGTTGCTGCTACAGGCGCCTGGGCAGGCACCATTGCGGGTACCTGTACCCGCTGCCGACGAAGCCCTGCGTGGTGTGACCATCTGGCGCGATACGTTGCGAGTGCCCGATGCAGGCGATGAAGTGGCGGCCTGGCTGAGCGAACTGCTGGGCAAGGCCGTGCGCCTGGTGCATTGCCCGGAGCAGCGTGCGCGCTACCTGCCCAATGGTTATGGTTTCAACAGTGACCGGGCGGCCTTTCCGGATGGTTTCCCCTTGCTGCTGATTGGCCAGGGCTCGCTCGATGAGCTCAGTCGGCGTGTTGGCCGGCCCATGGAGATGCTGCGCTTTCGGCCCAACCTAGTGGTGCAGGGCGCTGAACCCTTCGCCGAAGATGGCTGGAAGCGGATTCGTATCGGCAGCTTGGTGTTTCGTGTGCTCAAACCGAGTGTGCGGTGCATCTTTACCACGATTGACCCGGCTACCGGGGAGCGCAGTGCCGACCGGGAGCCTATGGCCACGCTCAAGACCTTTCGCGAGAAGGAGGGGGATGTGCTGTTCGGGCAGAACCTAGCCGTAGATGGCAGTGGGTGGCTTGAGGTAGGGATGGAAGTCGAAGTTCTGGAGTAACTTGGTTTGCTGAACCGGCCTCTTCCCGGGTTTACCCGCGAAGAGGCCGGTTCAGGCTCAACAAACCTTACATGTCATCGAAATACCGCTCATGCCAATCCACCAGCGGCTGCGGCGAATTCAGCTTCTGCCCGTAAATCACCGAATACGACAGCACGTTCTGCACATACTGGCGTGTTTCGTCGAACGGGATCGACTCCACCCACACATCGAAGCTCAGGTGCTTGGCGCCTTTCAGCCACTGGCGAACACGCCCGGGCCCTGCGTTGTAGGCCGCCGAAGCCAGCACACGGTTGCCGTTGAACTGGCTGTGCACCTGGCTCAGGTACGCGGCGCCCAGCTGGATGTTTTTGTCCGGGTTCAGTACCTGCGCCGGTGACGCCAGGGGGATGCTGAACTTGCGCGCGGTTTCCTTGGCTGTGGCCGGCATCAGTTGCATCAGGCCGCTGGCACCCACCGGTGAGCGCGCATCCTCCATGAATGCACTTTCCTGGCGGGTGATGGCGAATACCCAACTCGAATGCAGGCCGCGAACCTTGGCTTCGCGCACCAGCGTGTCGCGGTGGGCCATCGGGAAGCGGATGTCCAGATCGTCCCAGTACTGCGCCTGGCTGATGGTGCGGATGGCCGGGAAGTACCAGCGCAGCTCATAGCCCAGGCGCGCCTGGGCAACCATTTCGTCGCGGGTGAAGTGGCGGCTGACGTGGTACCACTCGCGGCGGCCTTCGACGATCTGGCCGCGGGCATGGAATTCCAGCGCGCGCTGAATGCCGGGTGTGTTGCGTACCTTCTTGACCAGTTGCGGGCTCAGCAGCAGCGGCTTGTTGTTCAGCTGGTACGGTGTTTGTGCCCGGTCGGCAGCCAGGAAGCCATAGAAGTCGCGCTCACGCGCCACGGTCTTGTACAGCAGCGGGATCTGCGGGTTGTTCGGCTGTGCCAGCTCCAGGCTGCGAGCCTGCCAGTACTTCCAGCGGCTGCTGCTGGCCAGGTCCTGAGGCAGGCGTTTGGTCAGATCGTAAGCGTCTTCCCAGCGGCCCAGGCGCAACAGCAGGCGCAGGCGCCACTCGCTGACGGTGTTGTCGCGCAGCTCCGGGTCGTAGCGGGTCATCAGGTCGAGGGCGCGCGGGTCGTAACGGCGTGCCAGGGTCAGGCCGATTTCACGGGCGATGGCCACCTTCTCGTCGCGGGAAAAGTGCATGCGCTGGGCGTAATCGTCCAGCAAGGCCATGGCCCGCTCCGGGTCTTGGCGGGCCAGGCGGCGCAGGCCGAGGCTGACCACGTCGGACATGGCTTCGTTGACCGGGGTGAAGCGCGACGGCTGGTTGAGCAGCTCCGGTTTTTGCGCCACGTCGACCAGCAGGCGCCCTTGCGGGCCGAGGGTGGTCAGGGTCTTGACCAGGTTGTTGGCCAGGGCGTAGTTGCGCGCCTGGGCCGCCAGCTTGGTGCGTTCCCAGCGCTTGGCCTCGGTCAGCTGGCCTTCGGCGGCCCACATGCCGAACAGCGTGTCGCACGCGGCAGGTTGTGACTTGCCGACGTTCCACAGTTTGTCGGCCGTGGCGTAGCCCTCGGCACGCAACCCGTGGCTGAGCTGGTACTGGCCGTTGAGGCAGTCCAGTTCGGTGAAGTTGAGCTTGGGGTCGTAGTATTTGACGAAGGTGTCCCACTCGCCCCGTTCGGCCAGCCAGCGCAACCAGCGCAGTTTCATCCAGTTGGCCTGGGGCAGGTCGCCGTGCTTGGCGAGGAAACCTTCGATTTCCTGGTTGCTGGCGCTTTTCAGGCGGGCGGTAAGTTCGTCGTAGGCCAGGTAGGGCGTCAGCGGGTAGTCGTTCAGGGCCTGGGCGTAACGCAGGTACGGGCCTTTGTCACCTTTGGCCAGCGCACGCTTGGCTTCGTCGTAGTACTGGCGTTGCAGGGTCAGGTCGGTGGCCTGCGCCGCGCAGGTGGCAGCGGTAAGCAGCAGGCAGGATGCAATATGTAACAGGCGGCTGCGCATGATACGTCCGGGCAGTTGAACCATGGGGAAGTGACGGCGGAGCCAGCACTGTTGAAAGCTATTGCCTTAGCTTAGCTGTTTGCCGGCAGCGGGTGAAAGCACTGTGCTTGTATCGGGATATTAAGTTCGACCGGATGTCGCCCGGCACTCGCCGGTTGGCCTGGCGGATGCCGTCGAGGGCCAAGTCAGGTAGAATGCGCGCCCGATTTATGGAGACCAACATGACCCTGCTCAAATTCAGCGATGTGTCCCTCGCATTCGGCGCCATGCCGCTGCTGGACAAAGTGTCCTGGCAGATCGCTCGTGGCGAGCGGGTGTGCATCATCGGCCGCAACGGCACCGGCAAGTCGAGCATGCTGCGCCTGGTCAAGGGCGAGCAGAAGGGCGATGACGGTGAAATCTGGCGTGCCCCGGGCCTGAAGATTGGCGAATTGCCGCAGGAACTGCCGGTGGCCGACGCGCGTACGGTGTTCGACGTGGTGGCTGCTGGCCTGGACGGCGTGGGCGAGTTGCTGGCGCAGTTCCATCACCTGAGCATGAACATCCAGGGTGACGAAGACCTGGAAAAGCTCATGCACGTCCAGCACGAGCTGGAAGCCCGTGATGGCTGGCGCCTGCAGCAGGTGGTAGAGAGCACCCTCAGCCGCCTGCAGCTGCCCGCCGACAAGACCCTGGCCGAGCTGTCCGGTGGCTGGCGCCGCCGTGTGCTGCTGGCACAGGCGCTGGTGTCCGAGCCCGACCTGTTGCTGCTCGACGAGCCCACCAACCACCTGGACATCGGTGCCATCGCCTGGCTCGAAGAAGCCCTGCGTGGCTTCAACGGTGCGGTGCTGTTTATTACCCACGACCGTTCCTTCCTGCAGAACCTGGCCACCCGTATCCTTGAGCTGGACCGTGGCGGCCTGATCGACTGGAACGGCGACTACGCCAGCTTCCTGGTGCACAAGGAGGCCGCACTGGCCGCCGAAGAAACCGCCAATGCGCTGTTCGACAAGCGTCTGGCCCAGGAAGAGGTGTGGATTCGTCAGGGCATCAAGGCCCGCCGCACCCGCAACGAAGGCCGTGTACGTGCGCTGAAAGCCTTGCGTGTGGAGCGTGGCGAACGCCGTGAGCGTCAGGGCAAGGCCAACATCCAGATCGAAGCGGCGGAAAAGTCCGGCAAGCAGGTGATGGTGCTGGACAACGTCAGCTTCCATCACCCTGACGGGCCGATGCTGGTCAAGGACTTCTCCATGGTCCTGCAGCGCGAGGACCGTATCGGTCTGCTGGGCGCCAACGGTACCGGCAAGACGACCTTGCTGAAGATGATGCTCGGCGACCTTGAGCCGACCGCAGGCAAGGTAGAGCGCGGCACCAAGCTCGAGGTGGCCTATTTCGACCAGATGCGCCACCAGCTCGACCTTGAAAAGACCGTGATCGACAACTTGGCCGAAGGCCGTGACTTCATCGAGATCGACGGCCAGAACCGCCACGTGCTGAGCTACCTGGGCGACTTCCTGTTCAGCCCGCAGCGTGCGCGCACGCCGGTCAAGGCGCTGTCGGGTGGTGAGCGTGCTCGCCTGCTGCTGGCCAAGCTGTTCAGCAAGCCGGCCAACCTGCTGGTGCTCGACGAACCCACCAACGACCTGGATGTGGAAACCCTCGAGTTGCTCGAAGAGGTGCTGTCCAACTACAAGGGCACTGTGCTGATCGTCAGCCACGACCGGGCCTTCCTCGACAACGTCGTCACCAGCACCCTGGTGTTCGAAGGCGAGGGCAAGGTGCGCGAGTATGTCGGTGGTTATGAGGACTGGATTCGCCAGGGTGGCTCGCCGAAGCTGCTGGGCGTGACCGAGAGCAAGGGCGGCAAGTCGGCCCTCAACAGTGCGGTGGTGGAGAAGGTCGAGGCCAAGCCTGCGCCTGTTGCTGCGCCGGTGGTGGAAGAAGCCTCGAAGAAGAAGCTCAGCTACAAGCTGCAGCGTGAGCTGGAGATGCTGCCGGGGCAGATCGACGCGCTGGAGCAGCGCATGGCTGAAGCCCAGGAAGAAGTGAATGCGGCGGGCTTCTATCAGCGGCCGATTGCGGAGACTTCGGCGGTGCTGGCCAAGATCGAGAAGCTGCAGGGTGAGCTGGATGTACTGGTAGAGCGCTGGGCTGAGTTGGAAGGCTGATCAGATTTCAATCTGTACTGGCCTCTTCGCGGGTAAACCCGCGAAGAGGCCAGTACAGGTTAAATCATTCCTTCTTCAGCAACCGCACCGCCAGCACATCACACGGCGCCCCATGCAGCACGTCATTGGCCGTGGAACCCAGCAACAATGCCAGACCGTGACGGCCATGGCTGCCGACCACGATCAGGTCGCATTTCTGGTCCTTGGCCAACTGGTGAATTTCCTGGCGCGGTTGGCCGTAAGTCAGGTGCGAGTCACCGCGTTTGATGTCCGGGTATTTGTTGAACAGGCGTTCCATGCGCTCTTTGGCCTGGTCGAACTGCTGCTGTTGCAGCTGCGACAGGTCCATCGGCACGTCACCGCCAAATGCCATGGCCATCGGTTCGACGATGTGCACCAGCGACACCTTGGCGTTCGAAGGCGCGGCCAGCGCCATGGCACGCTTGATCACCGGGTCGCATTCTTCGGTCAGGTCGACGGCGACCAACAAATGTTCGTATTGCATGAGCGGTACTCCTGACAATCGCGATAGAAGAAGTATGGTCGCTTTCGGGCGGGTCTTCCGTGAAAAATGGCTAACCAGCTCATTTGCAACGCTTTATGGGATCTACTGATATGACGGTATTGCTGGTGGTGTCAATCCTTGCGCTGATTCTCAGCCCGCTTTCCTGGCTGCGTTCCTCGCGCAAACAGAGTGAGCAGATGAAGCTGCGCCTGGAAGCGCGGCGCATGGGCCTGGCCATGCAGTTGGCGCCGCAGCAATGGCCGCACTGGCTGGAAAAGGAGCCGCCAAGCCCCTGCCCGCAGTACCATCGCGCCCGGCGCCGTGGGCACGAGGACAGCTTCAGCTTCTGGCAGGTCAGCCCGGGGGTGTGGTGGAACCAGTGGCGTGAACCCTGCGAAAATCCGCGCTTCGTGGAGGCCCTGGCGCGCTTGCCGGCGAGCGTTTACAAGGTCGAGGCGGATGCTCGGATGATCGCGTTGTACTGGACTGAGCGGGGCGATACGGCAGTATTGCAGGATGTTGCCTACGTCCTCGAAACCCTCGCCTGATACCTGCTTTGCACGGTCACTGTGGGAGCGGGCATGCCCGCGAACACCGGCGCAGCCGGTGCCAGCCACTGCGTTGAATGCTTCGCGGGCACGCCCGCTCCCACAGGGAATGCGGCGGTTTCAATCGCTATGAACGACAAAGCGGCGGCTTGGCAGAACCCTGAAGGGGTGGGGTGCCAAGTCGCCGCTTTGCGTTCTGCTGCGCAGAAAAGGCCAGGCAGGCCGGGTATTCATTCAAGCAAGTGCCAGTGTAGCCGCCCGGGGTTGTCGTGCAAGCGGAAAGTTGCAGCACGCTGCAAGTGGCTGTGGTCAATCGCTGACATGAATGGGCGGCGATCACTGTCATCATGTTTTGTACCAAGACGATACAAAATGACTGGAAAGTCGCGTTTTCGCCATGCTCGTGAGCATTTGACAACGCCGATCTTTTCGGAGAATGTGTGCACACCCAAATCAAACGGGCGTATGAATTGAGCGTTTGTATGTCGTGACGCCAAGCCATACTTCCGACTAGCGCGCTGACGGGTGTGCCTGGGGCGGGGCAGTTAGGCCTGCTTCTGCTGCAGCGATCGGCGTGTACAGTTCAGCTTCCATATCGTGGAGATCAGTTGATGATTTACGAAGGTAAAGCCATCACGGTTAAGGCTCTTGAAAGTGGCATCGTCGAGCTCAAGTTCGACCTCAAGGGTGAGTCCGTCAACAAGTTCAACCGCCTGACCCTGAACGAGCTGCGCCAGGCCGTCGATGCCATCAAGGCCGACGCCTCGGTCAAGGGCGTGATCGTCAGCAGTGGCAAGGACGTGTTCATCGTCGGCGCCGACATCACCGAGTTCGTCGACAACTTCAAGCTGCCCGAGGCCGAACTGGTCGCCGGCAACCTGGAAGCCAACCGCATCTTCAACGCCTTCGAAGACCTCGAAGTGCCAACCGTTGCCGCCATCAACGGCATCGCCCTGGGCGGTGGCCTGGAAATGTGCCTGGCCGCCGACTACCGGGTCATGTCCACCAGCGCCAAGATCGGCCTGCCGGAAGTCAAGCTGGGTATCTACCCGGGCTTTGGCGGCACCGTGCGCCTGCCACGCCTGATCGGCTCGGACAACGCCATCGAGTGGATTGCCGCCGGCAAGGAAAACCGCGCCGAAGACGCCCTGAAAGTGGGTGCCGTCGACGCTGTGGTCGCCCCTGAGCTGCTGCTGGCCGGTGCCCTGGACCTGATCAAGCGCGCCATCAGCGGCGAGCTGGACTACAAGGCCAAGCGCCAGCCGAAGCTGGAAAAGCTCAAGCTCAATGCCATCGAGCAGATGATGGCCTTCGAAACCGCCAAGGGCTTCGTCGCTGGCCAGGCCGGCCCGAATTACCCGGCACCGGTCGAAGCCATCAAGACCATCCAGAAAGCTGCCAACTTCGGTCGCGACAAGGCGCTGGAGGTCGAAGCCGCAGGCTTTGCCAAGCTGGCCAAGACCTCGGTTGCCGAAAGCCTCATCGGCCTGTTCCTGAACGACCAGGAGCTCAAGCGCAAGGCCAAGGCGCATGACGAAATCGCCCGCGACGTGAAGCAGGCTGCCGTGCTCGGCGCTGGCATCATGGGTGGCGGTATCGCTTACCAGTCGGCGGTCAAGGGTACCCCGATCCTGATGAAGGATATCCGCGAGGAAGCCATCCAGCTGGGCCTTAACGAGGCTTCCAAACTGCTCGGCAACCGCGTCGAGAAGGGCCGCCTGACCCCGGCCAAAATGGCCGAGGCGCTCAACGCCATTCGCCCGACCCTGTCCTATGGCGATTTCGCCCATGTCGACATCGTCGTCGAAGCCGTGGTCGAGAACCCGAAAGTGAAGCAGGCCGTGCTGGCTGAAGTGGAAGGCCAGGTGAAGGACGATGCGATTCTCGCCTCCAACACCTCGACCATCTCCATCAACCTGCTGGCCAAGGCGCTCAAGCGCCCGGAAAACTTCGTCGGCATGCACTTCTTCAACCCGGTGCACATGATGCCGCTGGTGGAAGTGATCCGTGGCGAGAAGTCCAGTGAAGTGGCGGTCGCCACCACCGTGGCCTACGCCAAGAAAATGGGCAAGAACCCGATCGTGGTCAACGACTGCCCGGGCTTCTTGGTCAACCGTGTACTGTTCCCGTACTTCGGCGGCTTCGCCAAGCTGGTCAGCGCCGGTGTCGACTTCGTGCGTATCGACAAGGTGATGGAAAAGTTCGGCTGGCCAATGGGCCCGGCGTACCTGATGGACGTGGTCGGCATCGACACCGGCCACCACGGCCGCGACGTGATGGCCGAAGGCTTCCCGGACCGCATGAAAGACGACCGCCGCTCGGCCGTCGACGCACTGTACGAGGCCAACCGCCTGGGCCAGAAGAACGGCAAGGGCTTCTATGCCTACGAAACCGACAAGCGCGGCAAGCCGAAGAAAGTCTTCGACGCCACCGTGCTGGACGTGCTCAAGCCGGTCGTCTTCGAGCAGCGTGAAGTCACCGACGAAGACATCATCAACTGGATGATGGTCCCGCTGTGCCTGGAGACCGTGCGCTGCCTGGAAGACGGCATTGTCGAAACCGCCGCCGAAGCCGACATGGGCCTGGTCTACGGCATTGGTTTCCCTCCTTTCCGCGGGGGTGCGCTGCGCTACATCGACTCGATCGGTGTGGCCGAATTCGTTGCCCTGGCCGATCAGTACGCCGACCTGGGGCCGCTGTACCACCCGACCGCCAAGCTGCGTGAAATGGCCAAGAACGGCCAGCGCTTCTTCAACTGAGCGGTCAACGAGCTAGAGCGAGAGATTTGATATGAGCCTGAATCCAAGAGACGTGGTGATTGTCGACTTCGGTCGCACGCCAATGGGCCGCTCCAAGGGTGGCATGCACCGCAATACCCGCGCCGAAGACATGTCGGCGCACCTGATCAGCAAACTGCTGGAACGCAACGACAAGGTCGACCCGAAAGAGGTCGAGGACGTGATCTGGGGCTGCGTCAACCAGACCCTGGAGCAGGGCTGGAACATCGCCCGCATGGCCTCGCTGATGACCCAGATTCCGCACACCTCCGCAGCCCAGACCGTCAGCCGCCTGTGTGGCTCGTCGATGAGCGCGCTGCACACGGCTGCCCAGGCGATCATGACCGGCAACGGTGATGTGTTCGTGGTCGGTGGCGTGGAGCACATGGGCCACGTCAGCATGATGCACGGCGTCGACCCCAACCCGCACCTGTCCTTGCACGCCGCCAAGGCTTCCGGGATGATGGGCCTGACTGCGGAAATGCTCGGCAAGATGCACGGCATCACCCGTGAGCAGCAGGACCTGTTCGGCCTGCGTTCGCACCAGCTGGCCCACAAGGCCACGGTCGAAGGCAAGTTCAAGGACGAGATCATCCCGATGCAGGGCTACGACGAGAACGGCTTCCTGAAGGTGTTCGATTTCGACGAAACCATTCGCCCGGAAACCACCCTCGAAGGCCTGGCATCGCTCAAGCCTGCGTTCAACCCGAAAGGCGGTACCGTCACTGCCGGTACCTCGTCGCAGATCACCGACGGCGCCTCGTGCATGATCGTGATGTCCGGCCAGCGCGCCATGGACCTGGGTATCCAGCCATTGGCGGTGATTCGTTCGATGGCGGTGGCCGGTGTCGACCCGGCAATCATGGGTTATGGCCCGGTGCCGTCGACCCAGAAAGCCCTCAAGCGTGCCGGCCTGACCATGGCCGATATCGACTTCATCGAGCTCAATGAAGCCTTCGCTGCACAGGCCCTGCCAGTGCTGAAAGACTTGAAAGTGCTCGACAAGATGGATGAGAAGGTTAACCTGCACGGCGGCGCCATTGCCTTGGGCCACCCGTTCGGTTGCTCCGGGGCACGTATTTCGGGCACCCTGCTCAACGTCATGAAGCAGAATGGCGGTACCCTGGGGGTGGCGACCATGTGCGTCGGCCTCGGCCAAGGTATCACCACTGTCTTCGAACGCGTCTGATCGCGTTGCGGGACAGCAGCCGGGGCCTTGTGCCCCGGTTTTTGTTTTTTTCAGGTTCAAGTCAAGAGGGTGGGCAACATGCAGATACAACCAGGCGTATACCGGCATTACAAAGGGCCTGAGTACCGTGTCTTCAGTGTTGCACGGCACTCCGAGAGCGAAGAGTGGATGGTGTTCTACCAGTGTCTGTATGGTGATTACAGCTTCTGGGTACGGCCACTTTCGATGTTCCAGGAGTCGGTCGAGGTTGACGGCGAGCAGGTGCCACGCTTTGCTTTGGTCAAGGCCGAAGAGGGGCTGCCCGGGTTGCTGGGCAAGTCGCACGCATGATCGTTCGAGCTTGACCTCACACTTTTGCCACTATATATAGCGGTGCCGCGTCTGGCACCTGACGCGTTTTTCATCTTCAGATTCAGGAATACTCCGATCCATGGGCAAATCGCTGGTCATTGTGGAATCCCCGGCCAAGGCCAAGACCATCAACAAGTACCTGGGCAACCAGTACGTGGTGAAGTCGAGTATCGGCCATATCCGAGACCTCCCCACCAGCGGTTCGGCCAGCGCGAGCAAAGAGCCAGCCGCCAAGCGTGGCAAGGCCGCGGGTGAGGCTCCGGCCCTTTCGCCAAAGGAAAAGGCCCGTCGCCAGCTGGTGGCACGTATGGGTGTCGACCCTGACCATGGCTGGAAGGCCAAGTACGAGATCCTGCCTGGCAAGGAAAAGGTGATCGAAGAGCTGCGCCGCCTGGCCAAGGATGCCGACACCATCTATCTCGCAACCGACTTGGACCGCGAAGGGGAAGCCATTGCCTGGCACCTGCGCGAAGCCATCGGTGGTGACGACACCCGCTATAAGCGCGTGGTGTTCAACGAAATTACCAAGAAGGCCATCCAGGAGGCCTTCTCGCAGCCAGGCGAGCTGGATATCGACCGGGTCAACGCCCAGCAGGCGCGCCGTTTCCTCGACCGTGTGGTCGGTTACATGGTGTCGCCGCTGCTGTGGGCCAAGATTGCCCGTGGCCTGTCTGCCGGCCGCGTGCAGTCGGTGGCGGTAAAGCTGGTGGTGGAGCGCGAGCGCGAAATCCGCGCGTTCATCCCGGAAGAGTACTGGGAGATCCACGCCGACCTGGGCACTGCCAAAAACGCCAAGGTGCGCTTCGAGGTGGCGCGCGAGAAGGGTGAGGCGTTCAAACCGCTGAACGAAGCCCAGGCCATGGCGGCGCTGGAGAAGCTCAAGGCTTCCAGCTACAGCGTGGTCAAGCGTGAAGACCGCCCGACCAGCAGCAAGCCATCGGCGCCGTTCATTACTTCCACCCTGCAGCAGGCGGCCAGTAACCGCCTGGGCTTCGGGGTGAAGAAAACCATGATGATGGCCCAGCGTTTGTACGAAGCCGGCTACATCACGTATATGCGTACCGACTCGACCAACCTGTCGGCCGATGCCCTGGACATGGCGCGCAGCTACATCGAGCGCGAGTTCGGCAAGCAGTACCTGCCGGAAGCACCGCTGGTATACGGCAGCAAGGAAGGTGCTCAGGAAGCGCACGAAGCGATTCGTCCTTCTGACGTGAATACCCACCCGACCAAGCTCAGTGGCATGGAGCGTGACGCCGAGCGCCTGTACGAGCTGATCTGGCGCCAGTTCCTGGCCTGCCAGATGCCGCCGGCGCAGTACCTGTCCACCAGCGTCACCGTGGCGGCTGGCGACTTCGAGCTGCGTGCCAAGGGCCGTATTCTCAAGTTCGACGGTTACACCCGCGTGCTGCCACAGCAGAGCAAGCCGGGCGAAGACGACGTGCTGCCAGAAATGGTCCAGGGCGAAGCGCTGAAGCTGATCCAGATCGACCCGAGCCAGCACTTCACCAAGCCGCCGGCGCGCTTCACCGAAGCCAGCCTGGTCAAGGAAATGGAAAAGCGCGGCATTGGCCGGCCCTCGACCTATGCGGCGATCATCTCGACCATCCAGGACCGTGGCTATGTGACCTTGCACAACCGTCGCTTCTATTCCGAGAAGATGGGCGACATCGTCACGGAGCGGTTGTCCGAGAGTTTCTCCAACCTGATGGACTACGGCTTTACCGCCGACATGGAAGAGAACCTCGACGACGTGGCCCAGGGTGAGCGGGACTGGAAAAACGTGCTCGACGAGTTCTACGGCGACTTCAGCAAGAAACTGCAGACTGCCGAGTCCAGCGAAAACGGCATGCGCGCCAACCAGCCGACCATGACCAACATTGCCTGTAAGGAATGTGGCCGACCGATGATGATCCGCACTGCTTCCACGGGTGTGTTCCTGGGTTGCTCGGGTTACAGCCTGCCGCCGAAAGAGCGCTGCAAGGCCACCGTCAACCTGGTGCCCGGTGACGAGATTGCCGCTGATGACGAGGGCGAATCGGAATCCCGCGTGTTGCTGGGCAAGCACCGCTGCCCGATCTGTGCCACGGCGATGGACGCCTACCTGCTGGACGAGAAGCATAAGCTGCACATTTGCGGTAACAACCCGGATTGCGCCGGCTACGAGATCGAGGAAGGCAACTACCGCATCAAGGGTTACGAAGGGCCGAGCCTGGAGTGCGACAAGTGCGGCAGCGAGATGCAATTGAAAACCGGCCGCTTCGGCAAGTTCTTCGGTTGCACCAATCCGGCGTGTAAGAACACCCGCAAGCTGCTCAAGAGCGGCGAGGCTGCGCCACCGAAGATGGACAAGGTGGACATGCCGGAGCTCAAGTGCGAAAAGGTCGACGACACCTACGTGTTGCGTGACGGCGCTTCGGGGCTGTTCCTGGCTGCCAGCCAGTTCCCCAAGAACCGCGAAACCCGCGCACCGCTGGTGCTGGAGATCGTGCCGCACAAGCATGAGATCGATCCGAAGTACCACTTCCTGTGCGATGCGCCGCAGAAAGACCCGGAAGGCCGCCCGGCGGTAATCCGCTACAGCCGCAAGACCAAGGAGCAGTACGTGCAGTCCGAGGTCGATGGCAAGCCGACCGGCTGGAAGGCGTTCTACGACGGGAATGCGTGGAAGGTTGAAGACAAGCGCTGATCTGACGCTGCTGTAATTGGGGCCGCTTTGCGCCCCTTCGCGGGCAAGCCCGCTCCCACAGGTTCTGCGCCAGATTCAAGGGCTGCGCGAAACTTGTGGGGGCGGGCTTGCCCGCGAAGGGGCGCAAAGCGGCCCCAATCATTTATGATGCAGACATTCGCCTTGCAGCCTCATGGGAGGGCACAGAAATGGCCCAGGAACTCTACACCCGCACCAACCAGAAACTGTTCTTCGCTGGCCTCGCTCTGGAGTCCATGGCCAAGGCCGAGCAAAGCCAGGCCATGAACGCTCAAGGCCTGGTGCAGGCCGAGCGCGAATCGGCGCTGTTCCACCTGTACGGCGCGCTGCTGGGCTTGTGCCATGAAATCGGTGGTTTCTATCGCTTGCCGGTTGTGGCAACGGTTGAGCAGGCACTGGCTGACGACGCGCTGAATGGCATCGCCATCCCGGAAGTAGCTGAGCTACTGGAAATCGCCCGTCAGCGCGAAACCTGGCTGGCGCAAATGCTGGGTGCTTATGCCGATTTGTTCCGACCACCTGTCGCGAAGAAGGCGCCGAAAACTGACGTTACTCAACCCCTGATCCAGGCCGTCAATCTCGATGAGCCCGAGCATCCTGCACTGTCGCGTGCCGAACTGGAAAGCTGGCGCAACAACCTCAAGGGCTTGGTAAGACGTTTCCGCGAGGCGTTGAGTGAGTGCTGATAGCCGCAACGGCTGGTACACTAGCGGCCTTTCGCGGAGAACTGCCATTTATGTCTACGTCGTTTCTGGAAATTGTCGAGTTGCCTGATGGCCGCATCGAACTGCGTCGCGCCGAGGATGAGGGCTCTCTGGTAACCCTGGATTTCTCGGAAGACGCCAAGGTGTTCCTGCAGGGTCAGCATGTGGAAGTGGCCAAGGCCATGCTCAGTGTGGGCGTGCAGATGGCCGGTCGCCTGATGGATGGCGAGCTTGAGCGTGATGAAGGGCCGCGTGTGCTGCACTAAAGGTGCAGTAACGTGTCAGGCTTTTTGAAGTGACAGGCAAAGCCTGAACATCAGCCTAGGCGGATGTTCAGGCTTTGTGCATTTCCGGCACTGGCCGCGCGTAGCAACTGTTGGCGTGCAGTGGCATTGACGCTACCCAGCCAGCTCACCACGGTGTGGCTGAGGCCAAGGCGCAAGGCCTCGCAGGCTAGTTGCAGCGGGCTTTGATTGCTGCGAGGTTGCAGCAGCAAAATACGTTCACGGTTAAGCCCGGCATCGCGCAACCAGGCCTGGGTCAGGCTGGAGGGTGGAGCGATCAGGGTCAGCCAGCGGGCCTCGTCCTCTTCGCTCAGCTCGCGCAGTACCGGTGCCAACAGGCTTTGGCAGTGCCCAGGGGCGCCGCGCAGCGACAGTTCGCTGAACAGCTCGGGTTGGCTGCTCTTGCGTGCCAGTTCACTGGCTTTCAGGCCCGGTAGCACGGGCTGGGCGAGAAATGCTTCGAACAGGGGCAACTGGGCTTGCTCGGGTGCGTGAATGAACGGCTGCATGACGCCTCCTGGATCAGCGGCGAATGACGCCGACGCTCAAGCCCTCGATCACCAGCTCCTGTTCTTTCAGGTCGACTTCGATGGGGGCGAATTCGGGGTTCTCGGCAAGCAGCCATACCTTGCTGCCTTCACGCTTGAAGCGCTTGACGGTCACTTCGTCGCCGATGCGCGCCACCACGATCTGGCCGTTGCGGGCTTCACGGCAGGTATGTACCGCCAGCAGGTCGCCGTCGAAGATGCCGACGTCTTTCATGCTCATGCCGTGCACGCGCAACAGATAGTCGGCTTGGGGGTGGAAGAAGGCGGGGCTGATGTTGCAGGATTGCTCGATGTGCTGTTCGGCAAGGATCGGCGCGCCGGCAGCAACCCGGCCGATGATCGGCAGGCCGCTTTCTTCGGCTTTGGCTTCCAGGCCGGGAATGCGGATGCCGCGTGAGGCGCCCGGGGTCATCTCGATGGCGCCTTTGCGGGCGAGGGCCTTGAGGTGCTCCTCGGCGGCGTTGGGCGACTTGAAGCCCAGCTCCTGAGCGATCTCGGCGCGCGTCGGCGGGAAGCCGTTGTCTTCCAGGCAGCGTTTGATGAACGCGAGAATTTCGGCTTGGCGTGGCGTCAGTTTCAACATGGTGAGCGCTCTGTCTTTTTGTACAGTGACTGGAATTATATACAGTACTGGATGCGCTGCAAGCCAAAAGGCGCAATAAACAGCAGAGGTGGCGCTTGCAGCCGGCCGTCTGGCGCTTTTAAATGGCGACCGCCCGGTCACCGAGCCTTGACAGAAGCAGGGCTGAAACGTATGTTTCAAACACCTGTTTGTCTGGCGGAGTACCCGGAGTAGTCATGGCCCAATCGGAAACCGTTGAACGCATTCTCGATGCTGCCGAGCAGTTGTTCGCGGAAAGGGGGTTCGCCGAAACCTCGTTGCGGCTGATTACCAGCAAGGCCGGGGTCAACCTGGCGGCCGTCAACTATCATTTCGGCTCCAAGAAGGCGCTGATCCAGGCGGTGTTCTCGCGCTTCCTCGGCCCGTTTTGCGCCAGCCTGGAGCGTGAGCTGGAGCGGCGTCAGGCCAGGCCGGAACAAAAGCCCAGCCTTGAAGAGCTGCTGGAAATGCTGGTGGAGCAGGCGCTGGCGGTGCAGCCTCGCAGCAACAATGACCTGTCGATCTTCATGCGCTTGCTGGGCCTGGCTTTCAGCCAGAGTCAGGGCCACCTGCGGCGCTATCTGGAAGACATGTATGGCAAGGTATTCCGCCGCTACATGCTGCTGGTCAACGAGGCCGCGCCACGCATTCCACCGCTGGAGCTGTTCTGGCGTGTGCACTTCATGCTCGGTGCTGCGGCCTTCAGCATGTCCGGTATCAAGGCCCTGCGGGCGATCGCCGAGACCGACTTCGGCATCAATACCTCGATCGAACAGGTGATGCGCCTGATGGTGCCGTTCCTGGCGGCCGGCATGCGTGCCGACAGCGGTGTCACCGATGACGCCATGGCCAGCGCCCAGCTGCGCCCGCGTACCAAGACCAGCGCTACCACCGCCAAAGCCTAAAGGCTGGGCGGGGCAGGGCGCTTCGGCTAAGCTAGCGCCCATGCCCGACCTCAATCTGTTGCACATTTCCCTTGCCGACCAATGCCTGTACGGTTTTGCCCGTGGCCAGTTGCGCGTGCGCGTGCCCGTGTCCACGGCGCGTAACGGCGCCGGCGAGCGTAACGGTTCGGGGTGCACGCCGCGCGGCCTGCATCAGGTGCGGGCAAAGATTGGCGCAGGCCTGCCGCTGAACGCGGTACTGGCCGGGCGGCGCTGGACGGGTGAGGTGTGGTCGCCGGAACTGCACGCGCAAAACCCGGAGCGCGACTGGATCCTCACCCGCATCCTCTGGCTCAGCGGCTGCGAACCTGGTGTCAACCGCCTGGGTGCGGTCGACACGTTCCGCCGCTATATCTACCTGCACGGCACTGCGGATACGGAACCCATGGGCGTAGCGTTGTCCCATGGCTGCATACGCCTGCGTAACACCGACTTGCTAAGCCTGTTCGAGCGGGTGCCGGTCCATTGCCCGGTGCGCATCGAACAAGCCGCCTGCCCCCAGTGGGCTTCTCTCAGTCTTCAATGAAGGATTACCCATGACCGTCAGCCTGCAAGGCTCTCTGATGGTGGATATCGCCGGTAAATGGCTGACCGCCGAAGACCGTCACTTGCTGCGCCAGCCCGAAGTGGCTGGCCTGATCATCTTTGCCCGCAACATCGATAGCCCGCGCCAGGTGCGTGAGCTGTGTGCGTCGATCCGCGCCATTCGTCCCGACCTGATCCTGGCGGTAGACCAGGAAGGTGGCCGTGTGCAGCGCCTGCGTCAGGGCTTTGTGCGCCTGCCGGCCATGCGTGCGCTGGCCGACAATGACAATGCCGAGTACCTGGCCGAGCAATGCGGCTGGCTGATGGCGACCGAGGTGCTGGCGGTTGGCCTGGACCTGAGCTTTGCCCCGGTGCTCGACCTGGACCACCAGCGTAGCGCCGTGGTTGGCAGCCGCGCCTTCGAGGGTCACCCGCTGCGTGCCACGCAACTGGCCGGGGCCTTCATTCGCGGCATGAATGCGGCGGGCATGGCCGCCTGTGGCAAGCATTTCCCGGGGCATGGCTGGGCCGAGGCCGACTCGCATGTGGCCATCCCTACCGATGAGCGCAGCCTGGAGCAGCTGCGCCAGGCCGACCTGGTGCCGTTCACCCGCCTGAGCGGGCAACTGGCAGCGGTGATGCCGGCGCATGTCATCTACCCGCAGGTCGACAACCAGCCGGCCGGCTTCTCGCGGCGCTGGCTGCAGGACATCCTGCGTGGCGAGCTGGGCTTTGACGGGGTGATCTTCAGTGATGACCTGTCGATGGCCGGGGCGCATGTGGTGGGTGATGCGGCCAGCCGTATCGAAGCGGCGCTGAGTGCCGGCTGTGACATGGGCCTGGTGTGTAACGACCGGGCGGCGGCGGAGCTGGCGCTGAGTGCGGCGCAACGGATGAAGGTGAAGCCCTCGCCGCGAATTGCGCGGATGCGTGGGCAAGGGTTTGCGCGGACCGACTACCGGCAGCAGCCGCGCTGGCTGGAGGCGTTGGGGGCGCTGAAGGAAGCTCAGTTGATCGATTGACCGTGTTGGCTTCTTCGCGGGCATGCCCGCTCCCACAGGTACAGCATCGCCCTTGAGGGCATTGATAATCCTGTGGGAGCGGGCGAGCCCGCGAAGAGGCCAGTACAGGCAACAGAAGATGAAAGGTTTAGCGCCCGCGCTTGCCTGGCAATGGCGCAAACAGCGCCTCGATTTCCTCATCCCCCATGCGCCATTGTCCGGCCTGCCCGCCATCCAGCAGGCTTGCCGCCAGCGCCGCCTTTTCCTGCTGCAACAGCTGAATCTTCTCCTCCACCGTCCCCCGCGTAATCAGCTTGAACACGAATACCGGCTTGTCCTGGCCAATGCGGTAGGCGCGGTCGGTGGCCTGGTTTTCACTCGCCGGGTTCCACCAGGGGTCGAAGTGGATCACCGTGTCCGCAGCCGTCAGGTTCAGCCCCACACCACCCGCCTTGAGGCTGATCAGAAACACGTCGCTTTCACCTTGCTGGAATTGCTGCACCGGCGTGCGACGGTCGCGGGTGTCACCGGTCAGCAGGCTGTAGCGGATCTTGCGCTTTTCCAGCTCCTGCTCGATCAATGCCAGCATCGAGGTGAACTGCGAGAACAACAGTACCCGGCGCCCTTCGCTGAGCAGTTCTTCGAGCATTTCCAGCAGCGCACCCAGCTTGCCCTTGTCGGCCTGGTTACCCTTGCTTTCCACACCCTTGACCAGGCGCAGGTCGCAGCACACCTGGCGCAGCTTGAGCAGGGCGTCGAGAATGACGATCTGGCTGCGGGCGGCGCCATTGCGGGCGATTTCGTCACGCACTTTCTTGTCCATCGCCACGCGCACGGCCTCGTAGGTGTCGCGCTGGGCGTCGCTCAGCTCCACCCAGTGCACCATCTCGGTCTTGGCTGGCAGCTCGGTGGCCACCTGTTCCTTGGTGCGGCGCAACAGGAACGGGCGAATGCGTGTCACCAGGTGAGCCAGCCGCTCGCTGTCGCCGTGGCGTTCGATGGGGGTGCGGTAGTCCTGGTTGAAGCGCTTCAGGTCACCCAGCCAGCCGGGCATCAGGAAGTGGAAGATCGACCACAGCTCGCCCAGGTTGTTTTCCATCGGCGTGCCGGTCAGGCACAGGCGCTGGTTGGCCTGCAGCTCACAGACGGCGAGTGCGGCCTTGCTGGTGCTGCTCTTGATGTTTTGCGCCTCGTCCAGCACCAGTACATGCCAGGGTTGGCTGCGCAGGTGTTCGAGGTCGCGTGGCACCAGGGCATAGGTGGTCAGCACCAGGTCGTAGTCGTGCAGCGTGGCGAAATGCTTGCTGCGCCCCGGGCCTTGCAGGGCCAGCACGCGCAGGTCGGGGGCGAAACGCTGGGCTTCGTCCAGCCAGTTGGGCACCAGGCTGGTCGGCATCACTGCCAGGGCGGGAGCGGTCAGGCGCCCGGCCTGCTTTTCCAGCAGCAGGTGCGCCAGGGCCTGCAGGGTCTTGCCCAGGCCCATGTCGTCGCCCAGGATGCCGCCGGTGCCCATTTCGTGTAGTGCCTGCAGCCAGTTAAGGCCCTGTTGCTGGTAGGGGCGCAGGCTGGCCTGCAGCCCTGTCGGCGGGGCTACCTGCAAGTCGCGGGCGTCGCGCAGGCGGCGGCCCAGATCCCGCACATGTGCACCACCTTCCCAGTGCAGGGGCAGGCCTTCGATATCGTTCAGGCGTGCAGCATCGGCGCGGTCCAGGCGCAGGGACGGGCCGGCTACGTCTTCGTGCAGGTACAGCTCGCCCAGGGTGCCCATTACTGCCTTGAGGCGGCCGTAGGGCAGGGCAACGCGCAGGGCCGAGGCATCGAGGCGGCCGCGGTTGAGGTCGATCAGCAGGTGCTCGTCGTCGCTGCGCCGGGCCAGTTCGCTGGGGCGCAGCAATTCCGGGTTGCTGCGCAGCAGTTGCAGCACGATCGGCAGCAGGCTGTGGCGCTGGCCATCGACCACGATACCCAGCTCCAGGTCGAACCATTCATGGCCGGGGGCTTCGTCGATGGTGGCGTACCAGTCGTCCACCTCTTGCAGGTTGAAGGCGAAATCGCGGTGGATGTCGATGTCCCACCCGGCCTCGCGCAGGCGTGGCAGGCCTTCGCGGGCAAAGCGCAGCCAGGCTTCGTCGTCTGGCAGCTGGAACATTTCGCCGGCGCTGTCAGGCAGGGCCTTGCTTTGTCGGGTGGCGGCCTTGAAGCCCAGGTCGCGCAGCACCTTGCGCAGCGCCTGCTCGGCCTGCGGCTGGCGGCGGATGCGCTGGCTGGTGTTGTCGACCAGGCGGGTCAGCGGTTTTTCGTCGCTGCCGCTGGCGCGTAAACCGTCGTAGTCGAACGCCAGTGCGGCCCGATGCTGCATCTGCCGCTGCATACGGCCGGTCTTGGGCATGTAGGCGCTGAATTCGAGGCTGCCCAGCGTCAGGTGCGGCCTGGGTTGAACACTGTCGATCTCTTCACTGCGTACGCTTGTAGGCGTTGGCACCTGGCGATTCAGCGCATTCAACCGGTGGCTCAGGGGGATGATCAAGTGTTCGGGCACCGTAGGTGCGCTTGCCAGTTGGCTGGCAATGAACGGGTCAAGATCATGCGCAAGCTTGCCAGTCATGCCCGTCTGGGTGTCGATGTAATAGAGCGGGTCGAGCGGCAGTGCCATGTCATGCAACCGCTCATCATGGTGCCACGCACCACGATAGCTGCCGTTCTCAAGCCTCATCCAGCGAAACTCGGCCGGCAGTGTCGGCCCGGGGGCGAGTGGCAACAATTGCTCGCCATAGATCAGACGGCCACTGGCCAATGCGAACTCGTACAGCTCTGCGCCTTGCTTTCCTTCCAGTCTTGCGATGGGCATGTTGGTGTTTTTGCCAAGGGCGTCAATCAGCCTGAGGATGCGCAGGTCCTCATCCGTTACGTAACGTGGCGTGTAGTAGAGCATCTCAGGCAGCGAGCTGGCACGGGCGAGTTTCAGCTGGCCATCGGCTTCGCGGGTGCCTTTGGCTACGCTGAGCGTGCAAAGGCCGCGCTCATTAACGACCTTGTAGTAGAGCGACGGGCCTTTGCGCTTGGCAGGTTCGGCAGGCTTTGTTGGCGCTTCCAGAGCTTCGACCCAATGGGCGAGTTCAGGTGGGAGGTCCAGGGAGTGCCGGGAGGCGTCAACAGGTGGGTGAGGGGCATCATGGCTGCCTTCGGCGTAATCCGGCCCCCGCTCCAGCAAATAGAGCGCAGCTGCGCAATGCTTGCAATTTTCTCCTACCGGGCAAGAGCAAGTGCCCTCACACTCCAGGCCATCTTCGGTCATGTCCAGCGTGATGCGCTGGTAGTAGGTCCGGCCTGCGGAGCCTGCGCACTGGGCGCGAATCGTCATGTCGAGGATCGATACGATTTCGCTTCTGCCTTCCTCGGCATAATCCAGGCCGCGTTGCAGAGACTTGCGGTCAAACGCAAACGTCCAGCCGTCGTGCTCCCGCACAAAGAACTGCGCATCGCTCTCGCTCACATCACTGCTCCATCATTTCCGGGTCCATCACCGGCATTTTCGGCGTACCCGGCGGCGTCACCTTCAGCAGCACGGCCAGGTGGCCGCCGTCGAGGAAGGTCAGCTGGCCGCCCTTGACGTTGCTGTTGCTTTGTTTGAACTGCTCGCTTTGCAGCACGCTGCCGTTGCCGTCCAGCTGGTTGACCCAGAAATTGGCATCGACCGTGATGAAGCGGCCTTCAGCGATGCTGAGGTTGCCTTCGATGGGGAAGTGGCCGAACTGCTCGGCTCCTTCGCCCAGGGCAATGCGGCTTGGCTCGCTGCCCACCTGTTGCTGCCAGGCCTTATGCATTAACACGGTGTAGTCGGCAGTGGCTTCCAGGCGGGTGGCTTCGTCTTCCAGCGCCAGGCGGCGCTCGGCGTCCTTTTCCAGGCGTGGGGCGCCGGCGCTCCAGTTTTCCGGGGCGAACGGGCTGGTGAAGGCGGGCACGGCGTTTTGCCGCACCAGGATCATTTCAACCTGATACAGGCCTTCGGCGAAGGCGGCTGGCGCAAACAGCGCCAGCAGCAGGGTCAGGCTACGGATGGCACGCATGGATCTTCCTTAGGCAGGCTGTGGGGTCAGGCGCTCGAACAGCGCCTCCAGGGTGTTGAAACGTTCGTCGGGGCGCTCCATCGGCACCAGGAAGCGGAACTGGGTCGCGCCTTCGAACTTGTAGCGTTTGGGCTGGCCCTGAATCAACTTGATCAGGGTCAGCGGGTCGACCGGGGTTTCGGCCTCGAACTCGAGCTTGCCGCCATTGGGGCCGGCGTCGACTTTCTTGATGCCGAGCTTTTCCGCAAGCAGCTTGAGCGAGGTCAGGCGCATCAGGTTTTTGGTCGGCTCCGGCAGCAGGCCGAAGCGGTCGATCATTTCCACTTGCAGGTCTTTGAGGCCTTCTTCGTCGGCCGCCGAGGCAATGCGCTTGTACAGGATCAGCCGTGCGTGCACGTCGGGCAGGTAGTCTTCGGGGATCAGCGCCGGCAGGCGCAGGTTGATCTCCGGGCCACCGCCCAGTGGCTGTTCGAGGTTCGGCTGGGTGCCTTTGCGAATCGCCTTCACCGCACGTTCGAGCATCTCCATGTACAGGGTGAAGCCCACCGCCTGGATCTGCCCGCTTTGACCTTCGCCCAGTAGCTCGCCCGCACCGCGGATTTCCAGGTCGTTGGTGGCCAGCACGAAACCGGCGCCCAGGTCCTGGGTGTTGGCGATGGCCTCCAGGCGTTTTTCGGCGTCGGCGCTGACTTTTTGCCGGGTGGGCGTGAGCAGGTAGGCGTAGGCCTGGTGGTGGCTACGGCCGACCCGGCCACGCAACTGGTGCAACTGGGCCAGGCCGAACTTGTCGGCACGCTCGATGACGATGGTGTTGGCGCTGGGCACGTCGATGCCGGTTTCGATGATGGTCGAGGCCACCAGCACGTTGAAGCGCTTGTGGTAGAAGTCACTCATCACCTGTTCCAGCTCGCGCTCGCGCATTTGCCCGTGGCCAATCCCGATGCGCGCCTCGGGTACCAGTTCGGCAAGGTCGGCGGCGCATTTTTCGATGGTTTTCACATCGTTGTGCAGGTAGTACACCTGGCCACCGCGCAGCAGTTCACGCAACAGCGCTTCCTTGACCGTGCTCTTGTTCTGTTCCATGACGAAGGTGCGCACCGACAGGCGGCGCGCCGGCGGCGTGGCGATGATCGACAGGTCGCGCATGCCCGCTACCGCCATGTTCAGCGTGCGCGGAATCGGCGTCGCGGTGAGGGTAAGGATGTCGACCTCGCTGCGCAGGGCCTTCAGTTGCTCCTTCTGGCGCACGCCAAAACGGTGTTCTTCGTCGATGATGGCCAGGCCCAGGTCCTTGAAGCGCACATCGTCCTGCAACAGCTTGTGGGTGCCGATGAGGATGTCGATCTTGCCTTCGGCCAGGTCGGCGGCAGCGGCGGCCACTTCCTTGGCGGATTTGAAGCGGCTCATCACTTCCACGGTCACCGGCCAGTCGGCGAAGCGGTCGCGGAAACTGTTGTAGTGCTGCTGGGCGAGCAGGGTGGTGGGCACCAGCACGGCCACCTGGCGGCCGCTGTGCACGGCGATGAACGCGGCGCGCATGGCCACTTCGGTTTTGCCGAAGCCGACGTCGCCGCACACCAGGCGGTCCATCGGCTTGGGTGCCAGCATGTCGGCACGCACGGCTTCGATGGCGGCTTGCTGGTCCGGGGTTTCTTCGAACGGGAAGCCAGCGCTGAAGGTGGCGTAGTCGGCAGACGGGTCGGCAAACGCATAACCCTTGCGCGCAGCGCGGCGGGCATAGATGTCGAGCAGCTCGGCGGCCACGTCGCGCACTTGTTCGGCGGCCTTGCGCTTGGCTTTCTGCCAGGCCTCCGAGCCCAGCCGGTGCAGCGGCGCCAGCGCGTCGTCGCTACCGGTGTAGCGGGCGATCAGGTGCAGGTTGGCCACCGGCACATAGAGCTTGGCGTTCTCGGCGTATTCCAGGGTAAGGAACTCGGCGGCCTGGCCGTCGATTTCCAGGGTGGCCAGGCCCAGGTAGCGGCCCACGCCGTGGTCAATGTGCACCACTGGCGCGCCTTCGCGCAGCTCGGTGAGGTTCTTGATGACGGCGTCGTTGGCGGTTTCGCCACGCTTGTCGCGGCGTCGGCGCTGCATCACCCGCTGGCCGAACAGCGGGCTTTCGGCCACCAGGGCCAGGCCTGGGTCGTCCAGCACCAGGCCGTCGTCCAGCGGGGCAATGGTGATTGCCAGGCGCGCGCTGCCGGTAATGAAATCGTCCCAGCCGTCGACGGTATGCGGGCGCAGCTTCAGCCGGTCGAGCAGCTCCAGCAACACTTCGCGGCGGCCCGCCGATTCGGCGGTGAACAGCACGCGGCCGGGGAACTGGTCGAGGAAGTTGGCCAGTTCGGCCAGCGGCTGGTTGGCCTTGGCCTCGATGGCCAGGTTGGGCAGGGCGCGTGCCGGGAAGCGCTCGCGGCCCGCGCCCGGTTCGAGGTCATCGCTGCTGACCACCACCCGCGGCCATTGCTTGAGCCGGGCGAAGCAGTCTTCCACCGGCAGGAACAGCTCGGCCGGTGGCAGCAGTGGCCGGCTCAGGTCGCCGCGACGGTCTTCATAACGCCCGCGCACGTCGTTCCAGAAATGTTCGGCGGCCTGTTCCACACCGGGCAGGGAGAACACCTGGGTGTCGGCTGGCAGGTAGTCGAACAGGGTCGAGGTTTCTTCGAAGAACAGCGGCAGGTAGTACTCGATGCCGGCGGGGATGATGCCGCTGGCCAGGTCCTGGAAGATGGCGCTGCGGCGGAAGTCGACGTCGAAGCGCTCACGGAAGCGCGCCTTGAAACGGGTCACTTCCTCTTTCTGCATCGGGAATTCGCGCGCGGGTAGCAGGCGCACCGAATCCACCTTGTCGATCGAGCGCTGGGTCTCGGGGTCGAAGGTGCGCAGCGTCTCGATCTCGTCATCGAACAGGTCGATACGGTAGGGCAGTTTGCTGCCCATCGGGAACAGGTCGATGAGCGCGCCGCGCACGGCAAACTCACCATGCTCGTACACGGTGTCGACGCAGCGATAGCCGCTTGCCTCCAGGCGTGTACGCATCTGTTCCACGTCGATGGTCTGGCCCACATCCAGCACCAGGCTGCTGCCCAGCAGAAAGCGTGTGGGTGCCAGGCGGTGCAGGGCGGTGGTGACCGGCACCACGAGGATGCCGTGGCTCAGCTCCGGCAGGCGGTACAGGCTGGCGATGCGCTGGGAAATGATGTCTTGGTGTGGCGAGAACAGGTCGTAGGGCAGGGTTTCCCAATCGGGGAACGGCAGCACCGGCAGGTCCGGGGCAAAGAAGCGCAGCTCCTGTTCTAGACGGTCGGCGGCCTGGCTGTCGGCCGTCAGCAGCAGGGTGAAGCGGCCAGCACTGCTGGCGGCCTCGGCGATGGCAAGGCTGAGGGCGGCACCGGGCAGGTTGCCCCAGGTTTGTTTGCCGGCCGTGGCCGACATTTGCGGTAGGCGCAGAACTGACACGGGAGATTGCACTCCAAGCGTTGCGGCAAAGAGACCGATTGTACCGGTGCCAGTGCCGCCTGTCAGGCTTGAAAGGGCATGAACGCTGGCTTGCGTGACTGCGACAGGCGCTCATTGCCGGTTCCGCGTTGGGGCGTCATAATGTAGCCCCTTTTTTCTGTCCCTACATGTGGAAGGTTCCCGTGACTCAGAAGCCCGACCAGTGTCTTGGTGAGTGGATTGATCGTGAAGCCCTGGCTGAAGCGATGATCCCGCTTATCGGTCAGCTCTACCGCAACAACAACGTGGTGAGCTCGATTTATGGCCGCAGCCTGATCAACCGTTCGGTTATCTCGATCCTCAAGGCGCACCGCTTTGCGCGTCATCGTCAAGCCGACGAAACCGAACTGTCCGTCCACGAGACATTCCCACTGCTCAAGGCCATGAGCGAGCTGAAACTGGGCGCCGCTTCGGTCGACCTGGGCAAGCTGGCCAACAAGTTCAAGCAGGAAGGCAATGGCCGCACTGCCGAGCAGTTCGTCCGTGAAGAGCTGGCTGAGGTGGTTGGCCAGCAGAACGCTTCGGCCCGTAAAGGCACCGACGTTGTCCTCTACGGCTTCGGCCGCATCGGCCGCCTGCTGGCGCGCATCCTGATCGAGAAGACCGGTGGTGGCGACGGCCTGCGCCTGCGTGCCATCGTCGTGCGCAAAGGCGCCGAAAACGATCTGGTCAAGCGTGCCAGCCTGTTGCGTCGTGACTCGGTTCACGGCCCGTTCGATGGCACTATCACCATCGACGAAGCCAACAACACCATCACCGCCAACGGCAACCTGATCCAGGTTATCTACGCCAAGAGCCCGAGCGAAGTCGACTACACCCAGTACGGCATCGACAACGCGCTGATCGTCGACAACACCGGCGTATGGCGTGACGCTGACGGCCTGGGCCAGCACCTGGCCTGCCCGGGCGCTGCCCGCGTGATCCTCACCGCACCTGGCAAGGGCGCGCTGAAGAACATCGTGCACGGCATCAACCACGGTGACATCGCCGCCGATGACAAGATCATCTCGGCAGCTTCCTGCACCACCAACGCCATCGTGCCGGTGCTCAAGGCCATCAACGACCAGTACGGCATCGTCAACGGCCACGTCGAAACCGTTCACTCGTTCACCAACGACCAGAACCTGATCGACAACTTCCACAAGGGCAGCCGTCGTGGCCGTGCCGCGCCGCTGAACATGGTCATCACCGAAACCGGCGCCGCCACCGCTGCCGCCAAGGCACTGCCAGTGCTGAAGGGCAAGCTGACCGGCAACGCCATTCGCGTACCGACGCCGAACGTTTCGATGGCCATCCTGAACCTGAACCTGGAAAAGGCCACCAGCCGCGACGAGATCAACGAGTACCTGCGCCAGACCGCCATGCACTCAGAGCTGCACAAGCAGATCGACTACGTCAGCTCGCAGGAAGTGGTTTCGACCGACTTCGTCGGCTCGCGCCACGCCGGTGTGGTTGACGCTGAGGCCACCATCGCCAACGACAACCGCGTTGTTCTGTACGTCTGGTACGACAACGAGTTCGGTTACAGCTGCCAGGTGGTTCGCGTGATGGAAGAGATGGCCGGTGTGAACCCGCCAGCGTTTCCACGCTAATGCGCTTGTAAGGCAATGAAAAAACGGGAACCTTCGGGTTCCCGTTTTTTTTGCCTGGAGAAAGTTGTGTGGCGCCTGTTAGATCGAGCGCCGCCCGCGCGGCGCATCGCGAGCTGCGCTCGCTCCTACGTTTGTTTCGGGCCAATTATTCCTGTGGAATTTGCGCGCGAACGCCTTGGTGCATGGCTCGATATCGTGTCGTACAAACGAGGCGGTCGCGCGCGCCTGCCGCAGGCGTTACTGGCCAGAAACAAACGTAGGAGCGAGCGCAGCTCGCGATGCGCCGCGCGGGCGGCGCTCGATGTGTGCCACGCCACAAAATTCAAGCCAAGCACCCAGGAACCGATTTTTTGCGCAAAGCCATACTGTTCATCCTCATGCTGCTCACCGCCTGCAACCAAGGCCCCACCCTGGAGCGCCTGGGTGGCCCGACCATGGGCAGCAGTTACAGCATCCAGTACGTCCGTGAGCCCGGCGGCCCGGCGCCGGAACAGGTGCAAGCAGCGGTCGAAACCATCCTGGGCGACATCGACCAGCACTATTCGACCTACCGCGCAGACTCCGTCGTCAGCCTGTTCAACCAGTTGCCCGCCAACCAGTGCCTGGCCCTGCCGCCCGACATGCTCGAACTGGTCAACCTTGGCCAGCACCTGGCCGAGCAGAGCGATGGCGCCTTCGACCTCACCGTCGAGCCCCTGCTCGACCTGTGGGGCTTTGGCCCTCAGGCCCGCCACGAGCAGGTGCCGGACCCGCAAGCCCTGGCCCAGGCTCGTCAGCGCGTGGGCTATCGGCACTTGCACATCAAAGGCCCGGCCCTGTGCAAGGATGCCCCGGTGCAGCTCGACTTCAACAGCATTGCCGCCGGCCATGCCGTCGACCTGATTGCGGCTCGCCTGCAAGCCATGGGGGTAACCCGCTTTGTCGCAGAGGCCACTGGCGAGCTCAAGGCGGTCGGCCGCAAACCCGATGGCAGCCCTTGGCGCATCGCCCTGGAACTGCCCCGTGAAGACCGCCAGATCGCCCGGCAGATCATCCCGGTCAATGGCCTTTCAGTATCAACCTCGGGTGACTATCGGCACTATTTCGAGCAGAATGGCCGGCGCTATTCGCACGCCTTCGATGCCCGTCTGGGGCGCCCGGTGCAACATGACCTGGCCGCCGTCACCGTGCTGCACGCGTCGGCGCTGCAGGCCGACGGTTATTCGACGCTGCTGCTGATCCTTGGCCCTGAGCGTGGCTGGGATTTTGCCCTGGCGTATGGCCTGGCTGCGGTATTGGTGACTCGGGCCGAGGGTGGCTTCGTCTCCCGAGCTACGCCCGCATTCGAACGGGCGGTGAAAGGCGATTGAAAGCGCAGGCAGGGATGATTGCCGCCAGGGAATGGGTAAACCATATGTAGTGCGGGCGAAATTGGCCTACGACGCGACCAAGGGTTAATGTGCGCGGCGTTCACGCTTGATTAGACTGCACCCGAATTTTCTCATGACGCCCCGGCGGCATGATCGCGCCCCGCGAGCGACCGTGGCTTGCGGGCCAGTTCTGAAGGAGTACGCATGGCTGTCTACAACTACGACGTAGTGGTGCTGGGTTCCGGCCCGGCCGGTGAAGGCGCGGCAATGAACGCCGCCAAAGCAGGGCGCAAGGTAGCGATGGTCGATGACCGTCGTCAGGTCGGTGGCAACTGCACCCACCTGGGTACCATCCCGTCCAAGGCACTGCGTCACTCGGTGCGGCAGATCATGCAGTTCAACACCAACCCGATGTTCCGTGCCATCGGTGAGCCGCGCTGGTTCTCGTTCCCGGACGTGCTGAAAAGCGCCGAGAAGGTGATTGCCAAGCAGGTGGCATCGCGAACGGGCTACTACGCCCGTAACCGCGTTGACGTGTTCTTCGGCACCGGCAGCTTTGCCGACGAGCAAACCGTCGAAGTGGTGTGCCCGAACGGCGTGGTGGAAAAACTCAACGCCAAGCACATCATCATCGCCACTGGCTCGCGCCCGTATCGCCCGGCCGACATCGACTTCCACCACCCACGTGTGTACGACAGCGACACCATCCTCAGCCTCAGCCACACCCCGCGCAAGCTGATCGTGTACGGCGCCGGCGTGATCGGTTGCGAATACGCCTCGATCTTCAGTGGCCTGGGCGTGCTGGTAGAGCTGGTGGACAACCGTGGCCAGCTGCTGAGCTTCCTGGATTCGGAAATTTCCCAGGCGCTGAGCTACCACTTCAGCAACAACAACATCACCGTGCGCCACAACGAAGAGTATGAGCGCGTCGAAGGCCTGGACAACGGCGTGGTCCTGCACCTGAAGTCGGGCAAGAAGATCAAGGCCGACGCCTTGCTGTGGTGCAACGGCCGTACCGGCAACACCGACAAGCTGGGCCTGGAAAACATCGGTATCAAGGTAAACAGCCGTGGCCAGATCGAGGTCGACGAGGCCTACCGCACCAGCGTGCCGAACATCTACGGTGCAGGTGACGTGATCGGCTGGCCAAGCCTGGCCAGTGCGGCTCATGACCAGGGCCGTTCGGCGGCTGGCAGCATCGTCGACAATGGCAGCTGGCGCTTCGTCAATGACGTGCCGACCGGCATCTACACCATTCCGGAGATCAGCTCGATCGGCAAGAACGAGCAGGAGCTGACCCAGGCCAAGGTGCCGTACGAAGTGGGCAAGGCCTTCTTCAAGGGCATGGCGCGTGCGCAGATCGCCGGCGAGCCGCAGGGCATGCTGAAGATCCTGTTCCACCGCGAAACCCTGGAAATCCTCGGCGTGCACTGCTTCGGTTACCAGGCTTCGGAAATTGTCCACATCGGCCAGGCGATCATGAACCAGCCGGGTGAGCACAACAACCTGAAGTACTTCGTCAACACCACGTTCAACTACCCGACCATGGCCGAAGCCTACCGGGTAGCTGCTTACGACGGCCTGAACCGGCTTTTTTGAGCGGCTCCGACCGGTGGCCTGAGCCGGTCGGAGAGACCGATTTCAACCCTACCCGAGGGTGGTCTTGGCCAAACCGGGAAAGTCTGTAATCAGGCTGTCCACGCCAAAGTCAGCGAGCCGGCGCATCAGTGCCGGTTCGTTGACCGTCCACACCGACACGTGCAAGCCCTGGCCCTGTGCTTTGAGCAGGCGCTCGGGGGTGCACAGTGTCCAGTTCAGGGCCAGCATCTCGCAGCCGTAGTTCTGCGCCACCTTCAACGGGTCGAGCCAGGCGTATTCGGCTACCAGCCCGCGTTTCACGTCCGGCACCAGTTCCTGGGCTGCGCCCAATACTTCGCGTGAGCTGGAGGTGATGGTGACCTTGTCCAGCAGGCCGTATTGCTGGGCCAGTTCGCGGATCGCCAGTACGGTGGTGGCGGCGCGGGTGCGCGAAGCGCTCTTGACTTCCAGCTGCCAGTGCTCGAACGGGCACTTCTCGAACAGTTCTTCCAGTTTTGGAATAGGGCAGGGCTGCACATGGCCCGGGCCGCCTTTACGTGCGTCGATTTTCACCAGTTCGGCGGCCGGGTGCTCGACCACCTTGCCGCGTTTGCCGGTGGTGCGCTTGAGGGTAGGGTCGTGGATCACCATCAGCTCGTTGTCGGCCGACAGGTGCAGGTCCAGCTCGCAGCGGGTGACGCCGTGGGACAGGCACTGGCGAAAGCTGGTCAGGGTGTTCTCGGGTGCTTCGCCCTTGGCGCCGCGATGGCCGTAGATCAGGGTCACGTTCGTTCCTTCAAATCAGGGGGAAATGGGCTCAGGAGGCGGGGTCGTTCTGTTCCAGCTGCTGGCGCCGTTGTTGTTGCTGGCGCTGCAGGATGTAGCGGGCCAGCAGTTGACGCTGGGCGTCGGTCATGTCGGTAAACTCGGTGCCGACCTCGAAGCCGCCCTCCGGGCGCGGGTCGCAATGGGTGACCTTGCCGCGCAGCAGCAGGCCATGGGCACGCGGCATCAGCACCATTTTCACTTTTACCCGGGTGCCGGGTTCAATCTGCGTGGCCTGGACGAATTCGATACCGCCTTCGGAGATGACCACCGGCAGCGGCTGGCCGACTTCGCCAAGCAGGGTTTGCGCAACCACCGCGCTAAGCAAGTCGAGGCGCTTGTTCTGCGCCCGCAGAAAGGCAGCGAGGGTGCGGTCCTTGTCACTCAGCTGGCGCAGCAGGTGCTGCGACTCGAAGTCGGACAGATGCAGTTCGCTGAGCAGGTTGAACAGCGGGGAATCATCTTGCAACACATCTGGGTCGAGGGCTTCGGCCGCGCTGAGGGGGCTTATTTGAAGTGCGATCCGATCTTCGATGCGGTAGTATTCGCGGCGATCTTCTTCGTCTAATGTCGTCATGGCGAACCCAAGGTAGCGGCGGTGGTCCGAGTGTAAAGCCGCCGTAGGCGCCTCGCCACAAGGACGTTCCCTTTCATCCGAACAAGCCCCGACATGTTCAGACCTCTTTTCGCATTCATCGGTACGCGTTATACCCGTGCCAAACGCCGTAATCACTTCGTCTCGTTCATTTCCCTGACCTCGATGATCGGCCTCGCCCTGGGCGTGGTGGTGATGATCGTGGTGCTGTCGGTGATGAACGGTTTCGACCACGAGATGCGCACCCGCGTGCTCGGCATGGTCCCGCATGCCACGCTGGAGAGCGGCCAGCCCATTACCGACTGGCCTGCCCTTGCCCAACAAGTAAAGCAGAATCCGCAGGTGGTGGCGGTAGCGCCCTTCACCCAGATGCAGGGCCTGCTGACCCATGACGGCAAGGTGCAGAAGGTGCTGCTCAACGGCATCGACCCGGCCCGCGAGCGCGAGGTGTCGATTATCGACAACTTCATTTTGCAAGGCCGCCTCGACCAGCTGGCGCCGGGCGAGTGGGGCATCATGATCGGCGACAAGGCTGCGGCCAAGCTGGGTGTGGCCATTGGCGACAAACTCACCTTCGTCGCCCCGGAAGTCAGCGTGACACCGGCCGGCATGTTCCCGCGCATGAAACGCTTCACCGTGGTGGGCACCTTTCATGTGGGTGCGGGCGAGATCGACGGCTATCTGGGCCTGACCAACATCAGCGACCTGTCCCGCTTGCACCGCTGGAAGCCCGACCAGGTACAGGGCCTGCGCCTGAAATTCGACGACCTGTTCCAGGCGCCGCGGGTGGCCTGGAGCATTGCCCAGCAGCTGGGTGACCAGGAGTACTACAGCCGCGACTGGACCCGTACCCACGGCAACCTGTACCAGGCCATCCGCATGGAAAAGGCCATGATCGGCCTGCTGTTGCTGCTGATCGTGGCGGTGGCGGCGTTCAACATCATTTCCACGCTGGTGATGGTGGTGAACGACAAGCGTGGTGACATTGCCATCCTGCGCACACTGGGCGCCACGCCCGGACAGATCATGCTCATCTTCATGGTCCAGGGCACGGTAATCGGGGTGATCGGTACCCTGATCGGCGCCGTGGTCGGGATTGTTGCCGCGCTGAACGTGAGTGCGGCGATCGCCGGCATCGAGAAACTGATCGGGCACAAGTTCCTCAACGCCGACGTGTACTTCATCGATTACCTGCCCTCGCAGATCCAGGCCCAGGACGTGTACATGGTCTGCGGTGCGGCGCTGGTCCTGAGTTTCTTCGCCACCCTGTACCCGGCCTGGCGTGCGGCCCGCACCCAGCCTGCAGAGGCGCTACGTTATGAGTGAGTCGCGCATGAGTGATAAAGCCGTTCTGAGTTGCCGCAACCTGGGCAAGTCCTACGACGAGGGCCCGGAGTCGGTGCAGGTGCTGTCCGGGCTCAACCTGGAGCTGCATGCCGGTGAGCGCATTGCCATCGTCGGTAGCTCGGGCTCTGGCAAGAGTACCTTGCTCAACCTGCTGGGCGGCCTCGACCGTCCGACCCAGGGCAGCGTCTGGCTGGCCGGCGAAGAGCTGTCGGCGCTGGGCGAGCGCGCCCGTGGCCTGCTGCGCAACCGTGAGCTGGGCTTTGTCTACCAGTTCCACCACCTGTTGCCAGAGTTTACCGCCATCGAGAACGTGTGCATGCCGCTGCTGATCGGCCGCACGCCCATCCCCGAGGCCCGTGAGCGCGCCGAGGCGCTGCTCAAGCGCGTGGGCCTGGGCCATCGCCTGAACCACAAGCCGGCCGAGCTGTCCGGCGGTGAGCGCCAGCGTGTGGCGATTGCCCGGGCCTTGGTCAACCGCCCTGGCCTGGTGATGCTCGACGAGCCGACCGGCAACCTCGACCACCATACCGCCCAGGGCATTCAGGAGCTGATGCAGGAGCTGTCCAGCGCTTCGCGCACGGCGTTCCTGGTGGTGACCCACGACCTCAACCTGGCGCGGCAGATGGACCGTGTATTGAAGCTCGACGACGGCCACCTGGTGGCCATCTGATCGACTGCCCGGGGTGGCAGGTGCCGCCCCGTTTTCCTGTTTTCACTGGGTGATTCCGTACATGTTCAGACCCTTGCCCATTTTCATCGGCGCGCGCTACACCCGAGCCAAGCGTCGCAACCACTTCATCTCGTTCATTTCGATGACCTCGATGATCGGCCTGTCGCTGGGTGTGCTGGCGATGATCGTGGTGTTGTCGGTGATGAACGGCTTCCAGCGTGAAATGAGCGCGCGCATTCTTGGCCTGGTGCCGCATGCCGCCATCCTGGGCGTGCAGCCGATGGACGACTGGCACAAGGTGGCCGACACGGCCCTGCAGAACCCGGCGGTGATGGCGGCAGCGCCGATTACCGAAATGGAAGGCATGCTGTCGTACAAGGGGGCGATGCAGCCGATCCAGGTGGGCGGTATCGACCCGGCCGAAGAGGGCAAGGTCTCTATCGTTGGCCAGCACATCGTGCAGGGCCGCTTGCAGGACCTGCGGCCGGGTGAGTTCGGTGTGGTCATCGGCGAACTGACGGCGCGTCGCTTCCGCCTGAACACCGGCGACAAGCTGACCCTGATCGTGCCGGAAATCAGCAAGGAGCCGGGCGGCATTACCCCGCGTATGCAGCGCCTGACCGTGGTCGGTATTTTCAAGGTCGGCGCCGAGCTGGATGGTTCGCAGGCTTATATCCACGTGGCGGATGCCGGTGAGATGCAGCGCTGGGCGCCGGGCCAGGTGCAGGGCGTGCGGTTGAAACTGCATGACCTGTACGCCGCGCCGCAGGTGTCCAAGGCCATCGCTGCCGGGCTGGGCGATGCCTACCGCGCCGATGACTGGTCGCACACCCAGGGCAGCCTGTTCAGCGCCATGAAGATGGAAAAGACCATGATCGGCCTGTTGCTGATGATGATCATCGCGGTGGCCGCATTCAACATCATCGCCACCCTGGTGATGGTGGTGAACGACAAGGGGCCGGACATTGCCATCCTGCGTACCCTGGGCGCCACGCCCGCGCAGATCATGGGCACGTTCATGGTTCAGGGCAGCCTGATCGGCATTGTCGGCACGTTGATTGGTGGCGTGCTGGGGGTGATTGCGGCGTTCAATGTCAGCCAGATCGTTGGATGGCTCGAGCGGGTGAGCGGGCAGCACATCTTTACGTCGGATGTGTACTTTGTCAGCAGCTTGCCGTCCCAGTTGCAGTGGGGGGATGTGGCGATCATCTGCACGGCGGGGTTGGTGATGAGCTTTTTGGCGACCATTTACCCGGCATATCGGGCATCGCAGGTGCAGCCGGCGATTGGCCTGGCGGTTTGATGTTTACCTGAGAGTCTGGGAGCGGCCTTGTGTCGCGATGGGCTGCGAAGCAGCCCCCAATTTCACCGATCCTGAGTGAACTCGATCAAAAACCGCGTCCACCCATCCTCGCATTCCGCCCGGATGCACCCGCCATGGGCCTGCACGATCGACCGGGTAATCGCCAAACCCAACCCCGCATGCTCGCTGCTGCCTTCCCGTCGCGCCGGGTGGACCCGGTAGAAGCGGTCGAACAACCGTGGTAACGCTGCAGGGTCGATAGCCTGCCCGGTATTGGCCACGCAGATTGTAGGCCCCGGCTCCAGCGTCACCCTTATCTGCCCGCCCGCCGGCGTAAAGCGCATGGCGTTATCCAGCAAGTTGGACAACGCTCGCCGCAGCATATGCCGGTCGCCCTGCAGCACGGCCTCACCCTCGCGCAGCATCTGCACACCGCTGTCCTCGGCCAGTGGCGCGTAGTACTCCAGCAGAGCATCCACTTCTTCATGCAACGCCAGCGGCGCCTGCCCCGGCACCAGCAGGCCGTGATCGGCCTTGGCGAGGAACAGCATGTCGTTGATCATCTGCGCCATCCACAGCAGCTCTTCCAGGTTGCCATGCAGTGCTTCGCGGTACTCCTCCAGGCTGCGTGGGCGGGTGAGGGTGACCTGGGTGTGGGTCAACAGGTTGGATAGCGGTGTACGTAGCTCGTGGGCGATGTCGGCAGAGAATGCTGAAAGCCGCTGGAAGGCATCATCCAGGCGCTGCAGCATGGCGTTCATGCTGGCGGCCAGTTCGGCCAGCTCCTCGGGCATCTGCGCCACCGGCAGGCGTGTGGTGAGCGAGCGTGCCGACACGCCAGCGGCCACCTGGCCCATCTGCCGCAAAGGGCGTAGCCCACTGCGTGCGGCCCAGGCGCCGAGCAGCGCGGTGGCCAGTGCCGACAGGCCGACGGTTAGCCAGATCAACCGTTGCATGCCTTGCAGGAAGTGCTGGTGGTGGGTGATGTCCAGGTAAAGGGTGAGTTGCGGCGACGGTGTTGTGCCTTGTGCCAGGTGCACGGCCAGGCTGCGGTAGTCGGTGCCTTGCGCGTGCAGGGTAGCCAGCCCGGCGGGCCGTGGTGCCTGCGGCAGCCCTGTGCGGCTTTCGAACCAGGTGGTGCCGTCGTTGCCGCTGATGCGCAAGGCCAGGTCGGCCTGGTGGCTCAGCTCATCGTGCAGGGCGGGCAGGCGGGCCTGTAAATCTTCCGGCGTGCTGATGCCGGCCAGTTGTGTGCGGAACAGCGACAGGCGCGAGTCCAGCAATTGTTGGTCCAACTCGACGAAATGCTGCTCGCTGGCCTTGCTGAACAACAGGCCGGCGCCAAGCGAGACGGCTGCTGTGCAGGCGGCGAACAACAGGGCCAAACGGCTGCCGAGGGAAAGCCTGCGCATCAATCTGCACGCTCTTCGAGTACATACCCCATGCCGCGTACGGTGTGGATGAGTTTGTTGGGGTGCAGGTCGTCAATCTTCAGGCGCAAGCGACGGATCGCCACCTCGATCACGTTGGTGTCGCTGTCGAAGTTCATGTCCCATACCTGCGAGGCAATCAGCGATTTTGGCAGCACCTCGCCCTGGCGGCGCATCAACAGTTCGAGCAGGGCGAATTCCTTGGCGGTCAGGTCGATACGCTGGCCGGCGCGCTCGGCGCGGCGGCGGATCAGGTCCAGGCGCAGGTCGGCCAGGCTCAGGGTGGTGTCCTGGCCGGGGTTGGTGCCACGGCGCAGCAGGGTGCGCACCCGGGCCAGCAGCTCGGAAAAGGCAAAGGGCTTGACCAGGTAATCGTCGGCGCCCAGCTCCAGGCCGTGCACCCGGTCTTCGACGGCGTCGCGTGCGGTGAGGAACAGTACCGGCGTGTCGAGGCCGGCCTGGCGCACCGCTTGCAGGATTTGCCAGCCATCCCGGCCGGGCAGCATCACGTCGAGGATCAGCAGGTCATGGTCACCGGTCAGCGCCAGAAACTGGCCGGTTTCGCCATCGGTGGCCAGTTCGGTGGCGAAGCCGGCTTCGCTCAGGCCCTGGCTCAGGTACTGGCCGGTGCGGGTCTGGTCTTCGACGATCAGCAATTTCATTGGGTAGCTTGCCTCCAGCAAGGGCCGGGTGATGCTTGAAATGATACGTGACTATCCCGGCCGTCACTCAAGCTGACAAAGTTGTAATCTCCCTGTCAGGTTGCTGCCAGCCGTCCCTGACTAAGGTGGCCTCATACTGTTGCGCATGCCCGGAGTCATCATGAAACACCTGTTCATTGCCGCCACCCTTGCCTTGGTCAGCCTGCCGGCCTTTTCTGGCGAGGCGCAAACCTTCGCCTTCGGCGAGCCGGCCCCGGCGGCCAAAGCCACCCGCACGGTGGAGGTGGTGCTCAAAGACATTGCCTTCGAGCCCAAGAGCCTGCAGGTAAAAGCCGGTGAGACGGTGCGCTTCGTGCTGGTCAACGAGGGCAAGCTGCCGCACGAGTTCAACCTGGGTGACAAGGCCATGCATGCCGAGCACCAGAAAGAGATGGTCGCCATGCAAGGCAAGATGTTCACCCAGGCCATGAACCATGAAGGCATGGACCACGGCCAGATGATGGATCACGGTGGCGGCCATGGTCACGGTGGGGGCAATACCGTGCTGGTAATGCCCGGCCAGCGCGCCGAGCTGACCTGGACCTTCCGCCAGTCGGCGCCCATCGAGTTTGCCTGCAACGTACCAGGGCATTACCAGGCCGGTATGGTCGGGGCCTTGACCATCGAGTGACTTGCCCTGCAAGGCGGGGTGCAAAACCGGTAAACTAGGGGCAATTTCGAACCTCTAGGTCAGTTTCCATGCATCCCGCTGCCGAACACTCCCCGCTGGGCAAATCCAGCGAATACATTGCCACCTACTCCCCGGAGCAGCTGTTCCCGATCCCGCGTACTGCCAAGTGGGCCGAGCTGGGCGTCACCGCGCAGACCCTGCCCTGGCAGGGCGTGGATTACTGGAACTGTTTTGAGCTGAGCTGGCTGCTGCCGTCGGGCAAGCCTGTGGTGGCGATCGGCGAGTTCGCCATTCCGGCTGATTCGCCGAACATCATCGAATCCAAGTCGTTCAAGCTGTACCTCAACTCGCTGAACCAGACGGTGTTCGCCTCGCTGGGCGAGTTGCAGGCGTGCCTGGAGAAAGACCTGTCCGCTGCCGCTGGCAAGCCGGTGGGCGTGAAGGTGCGGACCTTGGCCGAGGTCGAGGCCCAGGGTGTGGTGGCTTTGCCGGGGCTGTGCATCGATGCGCTGGATGTGGCCATCAGCAACTACGAGCAGCCGCAACCAGAACTGCTACGCTGCGACCCGGAGCGGGTGGTGGAAGAAATCTTGCACAGCCACCTGCTGAAGTCCAACTGCCCGGTTACCGGCCAGCCGGACTGGGGCAGCGTGGTGGTCGAGTACAAGGGCAGGGCGCTGGACCACGCCAGCCTGCTGACCTACCTGATCAGCTTCCGCCAGCATGCCGACTTCCACGAGCAGTGCGTGGAACGCATTTACCTGGACTTGAAGAACCTGCTGCAGCCGGAGCACCTGACGGTGTATGCGCGCTATGTGCGCCGGGGTGGGCTGGACATCAACCCTTACCGCAGCACCGGGGCGATCAGCCCGCAGAACACGCGGCTGGTTCGGCAGTAAGGTATGGGGGGCCGCCAAGCGGCCCCCGGCTATTTCAGATCCCCATGCTGTGCAGCGAGTTGGCAATGCTGCGCAGGGTGGCGGTGAGGTCGGGGTGGTCGGCCTCGAAGCGTTCGATCGCCAGGTTCACGCCATCCACCAGGTTGTTGTCCGGCGTGGCTTCCTCAAGTTTCAGTTGCGCCTCGATCTGGCGCGCTTCTTCGTGCAACGCGGCCAGCTCGTCTTCCGAAAGCGGTACGTTGCGGTCCAGTTGCTCGCGCAAGCTGTTCAGGCGCTCTTGCAATTCGCGGGCAGGCATTGGTAGTTCTCCATCAATGGCTTGGCAAGCCATGGACCTCAGCGAAGCGGCAAAGGTTCTGGCCTGTCTTCAGCGTAATCCACCTGCCGCCGCTTTGCATGATCCGTGTCAAAGGTGCTGTATCAGGGTTTTTCACCTTTGCGCCGGCGCTGCGCGATGTCCTGCAGGCAGGTATCCAGCGCTTCGAGGTGGTCGATCACCGAATGCACGCCCAGGCTGAACAGCTCCAGCGTCGCCTTGCCGCGGGCCAGGTCCTGTTCCTGTGTGCTCATGGCTTGCCAGTGCTGCGAGCTGCGGTCGCAGAGCGGGCTGCAGGCGGCCAGTCCTACCGTCCACAAGCCCGCATTAAGGCCCGACTGCAGCAGGCGCGGGTCGCCGCTGACCAGCACGCAGCCGTCCAGGCGTTCGCTGTCCAGGCTCATCAAGGCCTGCCAGCAGGCGTTGGGCGCTGGCCAGCGGACGCCGTTGACCAGGTGCCCTGGCAGCCAGTCGGGCAGCACATGGGCCAGGCGTTTGCTGTGGGCGGCGGTGAGGTCATCCAGCCAGATGCACGGCACCTGGCGATGACGCAGGCTGGCAAGGGTGGCCAGTGCGCCGGGGGCGGGTGAGGGGGCGCCGCCATTGGCAGCCTGCACCAGGCAGCCGCGCAAGCCGAACAGCACAGCAGTGAAGGCGGGTGCAGCGTCCATGGCAACGTCCCCCAAATAGTCCGCAGGCTATTCGCTGATTGTTACCGGCCTGTGACAGGCTCGCCCGCGCAACAGTTGTTCACAAAATATTGAGCAAAAATGTGTAAAGCTGTTTATCAGGCCGCAAGCCTCTATACTGCCGCCTTACCAGCAGCGCGCCCCGTTGCGCGTGCGGCCGAGAAATTCGATGGAGAGACATCTATGCGTAGGATCGGTGCCAGTGTGATCGAACGAGTCACCCAGGCCTGTGTCTGCGCCAGCTTGCTGCTGGCGCCCGTGGCAGCCACCCAGGCCGCCACCGAGGAAGATCCCTGGGAAGCAGTCAACCGCCCGATCTTCCGTTTCAACGATACCCTCGACACCTATGCCCTGAAGCCATTGGCCAAGGGCTACCAGGCGGTCACCCCGCAGTTCCTTGAAGATGGCATCCACAACATCTTCCGTAACCTGGGCGACGTGACCAACTTGGCCAACGACCTGCTGCAGCTCAAGCCCCATGCAGCGGGCGTAGACACTGCGCGGCTGATCGTCAACACCACGTTCGGCCTGGGCGGCTTCTTCGATGTGGGCACCAAGATGGGCCTGCAACGTAATGACGAGGACTTTGGCCAGACCTTGGGTTATTGGGGCGTGCCGAGCGGCCCGTACGTTGTCATCCCGCTGCTGGGGCCGAGCACCGTACGTGACGGCGTAGCCAAGTACCCGGACACCTACACCAAACCCTACCGCTACATCGACCATGTGCCGACGCGTAACTCGATCTTCGCCCTGGACGTGATCGACACCCGTGCCGACCTGCTGTCGGCCGAGAAGCTGATTCAGGGTGACAAGTACATCTTCATTCGCAACGCCTACCTGCAGAACCGCGAGTTCAAGGTGAAGGACGGCGAAGTCGAAGACGACTTCTGATCCGTAGGCCTGGGGCTGCAACGCGGCCCCAGGTTCAGTGCATCGCCAGAATCCGCAGCCCGAACTTCTGCTGCCCGCCCGGCTGATCGGCAATCCATACCACTTCGGTACTGGCATGCAGCCCTTTCAGCGCCGGGTGGTCCGAGTCGATCCGCACCTCGATATGATCCCCCACCAGAAAGCGCTGCGGTGCCTGCACCTGCATGCCGCCGCTGGAGAGGTCCAGGCACACCGCCGCAATCACCTGGCCTTCATGCAACAGGCTCACCTCGGTGTCGATGCGCATCCGGATAAAGTCGCGTTTCTCGCTGTGGCTGGAGGGCGTGTGGGGCATGCTGCATCCTTCCCATCGGGTTGCGCTGGTCGACTTTCTTATAACTCCCGGTGATTTGCCCTGTAAAGAGCGGCGAGGTCGACCCTTGCATGCTTGAAACCCCTGCCGGATGGGAGTACCGTCTGCGCCTTACAAGGTAGCGCTCACAGTTGCCGGAGAGTTGCCGGGCAGGTGTTCTTGTCCTACAACTCAAGTAGAGTGTGACCATAAAGAATTCCCGTAGCTGGCCGTCTGCCTTGCCGACACCGCTGCACCAACCTAAATCGGCGCCGTTCGCCCACATGCAGAAAACCAGTGCAACGCTGCTGATCATCGATGACGACGACGTGGTCCGTGCGAGCCTCGCCGCCTATCTTGAAGACAGTGGCTTCAGCGTCCTCCAGGCTGGTAATGGCCAGCAGGGGCTTCAGGTCTTCGAAGAACACCAGCCCGACCTCGTGATCTGCGATCTGCGCATGCCGCAGATGGGCGGCCTCGAACTGATCCGCCAGGTCAGCGAGCGCGCGCCGCAGTTGCCGGTGATCGTGGTGTCGGGTGCCGGCGTCATGAGTGATGCGGTGGAAGCGTTGCGCCTGGGCGCCGCCGACTACCTGATCAAGCCGCTGGAAGACCTGGCCGTACTCGAGCATTCGGTGCGCCGCGCCCTCGACCGTTCGCGCCTGGTGCTGGAAAATCAGCGCTACCGCGACAAGCTCGAAGCCGCCAACCGCGAACTTGAAGCCAGCCTGCACCTGCTGCAGGAGGACCAGACCGCCGGTCGCCAGGTGCAGATGAACATGCTGCCGGAAAGCCCCTGGGCAGCCGGCGAGTTCGCTTTCGCGCACCAGATCATTCCGTCGCTGTACCTGTCGGGTGATTTTGTCGATTACTTCCGCGTGGACGAGCGGCGCATTGCCTTCTACCTCGCCGATGTTTCCGGGCATGGCGCGTCGTCGGCCTTTGTCACCGTGCTGTTGAAATTCATGACCACGCGGCTCATGTTCGAGCTCAAGCGCAGCAAGATGCGCGAGTTCAAGCCGTCGGAAGTGCTGAGCCATATCAACCGCGGCCTGATCAACAGCAAGCTGGGCAAGCACGTCACCATGGTCGGCGGTGTGATCGACGAAGAGTCCGGTCTGCTGACCTACGCCGTTGGCGGCCATTTGCCGCTGCCGGTGCTGTACACCCCCGATCATGTCCGCTACCTGGAAGGCCGTGGCCTGCCGGTGGGGCTGTTCGAAGAGGCCACCTACCAGGACCTGGTAGTCGAGCTGCCACCGCAGTTCAGCCTCAGCCTGATGTCCGATGGCATTCTGGACCTTTTGCCGGGTGACACGCTCAAAGATAAAGAAACCGCCTTGCCGGAGATCGTCAAGGCAGCAGGTGGCAGCCTGGATGGGCTGCGTCAACGATTTGGATTGGCTACGCTTGGGGAGATGCCGGATGATATCGCCCTATTGGTGTTGAGCAGGAACCTTCAATGAGTACCGGTAGAATCCAGTTCGCCGAGCAGAGTGGTACCTTCGTACTGAAATTTGTCGGTGAAGTGCGTCTGACCCTGTGTTCGGCGCTGGATGCGACGATCGAGAAGATTTTCACGGCGTTGAACTTCTCGGCGATTGTCATCGACCTGACTGAAACCGAAAGCATCGATAGCACCACCCTGGGCCTGTTGGCCAAGCTGTCGATCCTGTCGCGGCAGAAGGTGGGCCTGCTGCCGACCGTGGTTACCACCAACCCGGACATTTCCCGGTTGCTGCAGTCGATGGGCTTCGATCAGGTGTTCAACATTGTCGATCGCCCCATTCCGTGCCCGGAATGCCTGACCGACCTGCCATCGCAGGACCAGAACGAAGATGTGGTGCGCTCCAAGGTGCTAGAGGCGCACAAGATCCTCATGGGCCTGAACGACTCCAACCGCGAAGCGTTCCATGATCTGGTCAGTGCGCTGGAGCGAAGCTGACCTGTTGCCAGGCTAGCGCCCGGCAACAAACTCGGTCGCTTCAGCGCCGTCGGCATCCAGCTGAAATACCCGCACTGGCCGCCCCTGTTCGTCGAAGAACACCTGCCCCAACCCCGCGCCATTCCACAGCCGCTCTCCAGCCTTGCTGTGGCTGGGCGTGCGCGGTACCACTTCCATCTGCCGGCGCCTGGTGAACCAGTTCAACGGCGAGCGTGGCGAATACAGCCAGCGGTTGAGCCGGTCGAGCACATCCAGCAAGCGCCGGGGGAACTCGTTCTTGATCCCGCTGCTGGTCACCTGCCACAAGTGCGGGCTGCGCTGGCGGTGGCGGATCAGCACTTCATAGACGAACGAGTAGTGCACATCCCCGGACAGCACCACGTAGTGCCCGGGTGTACGGGAGTGGCGGAAGATGTTGAGGATGACCTGCGCCGCCCCCCGGTGGGCCATCCAGTTTTCGGCATCGACCAAGAGTGGATAGCCCAGCCAGCTGAATACCTTTTGCACCGTCTCGATCAGCTTCACGCCAAAAATCGGCGCTGGTGACACGATGACCGCTGACGGGTGGTCGAGCAGTGCTTGCTGCAGCTCGCTCAGCGCCTCCCAATCGAGCAGGCCGGACGGTTTGGCCAAACTGCTTTCACTGCGCCAGCGGCGGGTGCGGGTGTCCAGCACCAGCAGGGGCGGGTTTGTGGGCAGGCTGAATTGCCAGCCCTGGAAGCGCAACAGCGCGCCGATCAGCTCATCCTGGTGTTGGCCGGTCAGCGCCTGGCATTGCTCGGTCAGTGGCTTGCAGCCGTCCGGGTTGTTACCCCAGGCCTGGCACAGCAGGTAGCCGAGCAGGGCGTTGCCGATGATGCGCCGCGAGAACGGATGGCCGTAGGCGGTTTCTTCCCACTGTGCCGAGAGGTTCCAGTCGTCGGTGATGTCGTGGTCGTCGAAAATCATCAGGCAGGGCAGGTGGGCCATCACCCGCGCGACCTGGCCGAGGTTGTCGGCAAACGCCTGGATCAGTGGCAGCTCTTGCCGGTAACGGGCCTGGCGCTGGTCGGTAAGGCCGGTGGGCATGTCCAGGTTCACCAGTTGCCAAGGCACCGGTGACCACACCAGCAGGTACATGGCCATGACCTCGGCGAAGGTCACCAGGTGGTTGTCGGCGTTGCTGGACGAGAAAATCGGCTTGCGCTTGCCGCCGAAAAAACGCTTGCGCAGGGTGTCGTTGTGGTCCTGCGCCGGCAGCAGGTCGGCGCGGTGGTAGTAGCTGGCCGGGTGCTGGTACAGCGCCTGGCTATCAGGCACCACCGCACCCTCCAGTTGCTCGTCGAACAGGCCCAGGCGCGCGATCAGGCTATGGATGGCGCGCAGCATGGGGCCGGCGACATCGTCGGCGTACACCTGGTCGCCGGTCATCAGCAGCACGGCCGGGCGGTCTTCAGGTTGCTTGCAGGTTTGCAGCAGGCGGTCGGCGCACAGCAGGCCATCGGCAGCAGGGTGGTGCGGCTTGCGGCAGGAACCGTGCAGCAAGTGATTGAGGCGATCGCGCAGCACCAGGCTTGGGCGCTGGGTGCCGGGGTAGAGCAGGTGCGGTGCCCAGCCCGCGATGCCCTGGCCGTTGATGAGCAGGTCGTAGTCAAGCAGCTGGTTGCAGGGCAGAGGGTGGTTGAAGTGGATGTCCAGCAGGTGGATGAAGGCGTGCTGGCCGACCGGGATAACCTGGCAATCGACCTGGGCTTCGCCTGCGGGGCAGATGAAATCGGGTTGCAGCGGTTGGGTGGCGACCAGCCAGATGGCTAGGCGCTGGGGCTCCAGGCGGCGCAGTACCGGGCCGGTGAGTACGAGGGGCAAGGGGGTAGAGGAGGTCATCGACAGCTCAGGTGGCTTATCGGGCCTCTTCGCGCCGAACCGCCGCGAAGAGGCCCTGGAATTCAATACACATCTAATGCCAGGGGAAACAAAACGGGCGGAAAATGCTGAACACTTCCCGCCCGTCAGGCAAACCCGAACTGTATCAGGCCTTTTCAGCCATCAACTTCTCCAGTTTTTCCTGGTCCCGCGCAAATTGGCGGATACCCTCGGCCAGCTTCTCGGTGCCCATGGCATCTTCGTTCATCGCCCAGCGGAACTGGCTTTCATTCAGCTGCTGCTTCGCCTCACCGCCATTGCCCGGTTTCAGCACCTGCGGCAGCTCGCCCTGGTCATCGCTCAGTTGCTGCAACAGCTCCGGGCTGATGGTCAGGCGGTCGCAGCCAGCCAGCTGTTCGATCTGGCCGATGTTGCGGAAGCTGGCGCCCATGACCACGGTGTTGTAGCCATTGGCCTTGTAGTAGTTGTAGATCCGCGTGACCGACTGCACGCCCGGGTCCTCGGCGCCGACGTATTCCTTGCCGGTGCTCTTCTTGTACCAGTCGTAGATGCGGCCCACGAACGGCGAAATCAGGAACACCCCGGCATCGGCGCAGGCTTGTGCCTGGGCGAAGGAGAACAGCAGGGTGAGGTTGGTCTGGATGCCTTCCTTCTCCAGCTTTTCGGCGGCGCGAATGCCTTCCCAGGTGGAGGCCAGCTTGATCAGCACACGCTCACGGCCAACGCCGGCCGCTTCGTACAGCTCGATCAGCTTGCGCGCCTTGGCCAGCAGGGCCGGCTCATCGAACGACAGGCGCGCATCCACTTCAGTGGAGATACGCCCCGGGATGACCTTGAGAATGCCCGAGCCCACGGCCACTGCGAACTTGTCGCAAGCCAGGTCGACATTGCCCTTGGCATCGGCCTTCACCTGCGTGAGCAGATCGGCGTAGCCCGGGATGGCGGCGGCCTTGAGCAGTAGCGACGGGTTGGTGGTGGCATCGACCGGCTTCAGGCGGGTGATGGCATCCAGGTCCCCGGTGTCGGCGACCACGGTGGTGAACTGCTTGAGTTGTTCCAGCTTGGAGGTCATGGGCGTGCTCTGTCCTGTGCAATGACTCGACATTACCCGAGCCCCGACGGCCGCTCAAGGGCCGTCGAAACCATGCAGGCAAGCGGTGGAAGCAGGCTTGCCCGCGAAGGGCGGTGCGAAAGGTGAAGATTCGAGTCGCAAGCCGGCCGGAGGTTCCCAATCCCGCGTTGTCACCGCCCCTGCAACAACTCCACTGCCTGATCAAACACCGCCAACGGCTCAGCGGCCTTGTGAATATCCGCCGACAGCAATTGGCGGAAGCGCCGTGCGCCCTTGAACCCCTGGGCCAACCCCAGAATGTGCCGGGTAACGTGATGCATCGCGCCACCACTTGCCATATGCGCCACGATGTAAGGCCGCAGCTGTGCCAGCGCCTCGGTACGGCTGACCACCGGCGCCGCGCTGCCAAACAGGTGCTGGTCCACCTCGGCCAGCAGGTAAGGGTTGTGATACGCCTCACGCCCCAGCATCACGCCGTCGAAGGTTTCAAGGTGCGCCTGGCATTCGGCCAGGGTCTTGATCCCGCCGTTGAGCACGATCTCCAGGTCCGGGAAGTCGGCCTTCAACTGCGCTGCCACGTCATAGCGCAGCGGCGGGATTTCGCGGTTCTCCTTCGGCGACAGCCCCTCCAGAATCGCGATACGCGCATGCACGGTAAAACTCCGGCAGCCGGCCTCGCGCACCTGGCCGACGAAGTCGCACAGTTCGGCGTAGCTGTCGCGGCCATTGATGCCAATGCGGTGCTTGACCGTCACCGGCGTCGACACCGCTTCACGCATGGCCTTCACGCAATCGGCCACCAGCGCCGGGTGCGCCATCAGGCAAGCGCCGATCATGTTGTTTTGCACCCGGTCGCTCGGGCAGCCGACGTTGAGGTTGACCTCGTCGTAGCCGGCCTCCTCGGCCAGGCGCGCGCAGGCAGCCAGGTCGGCGGGCACACTACCGCCCAGTTGCAGGGCCAGCGGGTGCTCGGAGACATCGTGGCGCAGGAAACGGTGGGCGTCGTTGTGGAGCAGGGCGCCGGTGGTGACCATTTCGGTGTAGAGCAGGGTTTGGCTGGAGAGCAGGCGCAGGAAGAAGCGGCAGTGGCGGTCTGTCCAGTCCATCATAGGTGCAACGCTGAAGCGGCGTGACGGCTCAGGGCGCGTGGTTTGTGGCTTTGAGGCTGATTCTAGGGGCATTCTGGTCTACGCATTTTTGTGCCGTTTTTTGGGGTTTTTGGGCGTTTTTGGTGTGACAGTGGTACGATGTACCACCGCCAGTCACGCTTGTACCACCGGAAATCATGGCAACGATCAGAGCAAGGAAAAAGGCCGATGGTACGGTCAGCTACACCGTCCAGATCCGCCTCAAGAAAAAGGGTGTCATAGTTTACCAAGAAGCCCAGACATTCGCCCGCAAGCAGGCTGCTCAAGCCTGGGCGAAGCGACGAGAGACCGAATTGGCGGTACCTGGTGCGATTGAGAGGGCCAGCCGCAAGGGGCACACGATCAAGGAGATGATCGAGCGCTACCTGATCGAGGCGGAGAAAGCTCGGCCTCTTGGTGAAACCAAGCGGCTTACTCTCAATGCCATCAAAAAGAGCTACTTAGGGGAGAAGATCGACTCGGAAATCAGCCAGCAGGTCTTGGTGGATTATGCACTTTGGCGCATGGGTCCCGAGGGGGGCTCAGTCAAGCCTCAGACTGCCGGGAATGATTTGGCTCACCTGGGTTCGGTTCTGTCCTTGGCTAGGGCGGCTTGGGATTACGAGATCAATCCCTTGGCAATGCCCGACGCTCGTCTCGTCCTGAAAAAGTTTGGTTACAACATGAGGAGCCGCGAGCGAGATCGCAGGCCTACATTGGACGAGCTCGATAAAGTGATGGAGCACTTCTTCGAGATGCTGCAGCGCAGGCCGTCAGTAATCCACATGCCCAAGGTGGTGGCATTCGCGATCTTTTCGACAAGGCGAATGGATGAAATCACGCGCATCCTCTGGGACGATCTGGATGAGCACCGGAAAGCAGTGAAAGTGCGGGATATGAAAAACCCCGGCCAGAAGCTGGGTAATGATGTCTGGTGTCATTTACCAGATGAGGCATGGCAGATTGTGCAGAGCATGCCGAGGGAGTGCCCTGAGATATTCCCGTACAATACTGACTCGGTCGGTACTGCTTGGGCTAAAGCGTGCAAGATGAAAGGTATTGAAGACTTGCACTTTCACGATTTGCGCCACGAAGGTGTGAGCCGGCTGTTCGAGATGGATTGGGATATACCAAGAGTTTCGAGTGTATCCGGCCATCGCGATTGGAACTCGATGCGGCGTTATACGCATCTGCGTGGTCGAGGAGACGTGTATAAGGGCTGGAAGTGGTTGGACCAGATTATCCAGGCGCCGGTGAAGCTCGGCGCCCGGGTAGGTTAGTTAACCTGCGCGTAGAGGCTTGTTGAGCTGCGCGCATTCGAGTCGTGCGGCTTCCCTCTGTTGGTCCAGATAAAGGGCTAGATCGGCAATGTGCACGCCTCTGGCGCTTTTCTGGCTCGATTCCAGCCTGGTGATCGGTAGCTTGATCTGCCCGGCCAGCACCTTGCGTTGAAACATCTCCGGAGTCAGGTGTGTGAAGTAATCGGTGCACACCTGCTCAATCGAGATGATCGCTTTGCCGTTGTATTGCGCCATCAGAACGAAAGCAGTGTTCACGCGCGCCTCCCCAGTGCTCGTTTTGCGGCCACATTGGCCATGTAGGCTGCCCAATTATCGTTTTCGCGCAGTTGGCGGATCCGACTGCATTTCGAGTGTCGTCTGGTCGACCTGCCTTTGCCGCAGATATCACAGATGGCGGGCAGGTCGAGGCTGTGTGAAGCCATAGGGGGCCGGATGCGCTCAGTCATGGTCTACCTCACGCTCCGACCTGTTAGCCAGGCGACCAATTCGGTGCGCTGATAACGGATACGTGCGCCGCAGCGGATGAAGGGTAGGGCGTGCTTCCCAGTGGAGCGCCAGGTGGCCAGGGTCTTGACCGATAAGCCTAACAATTGGGACGCCTGCTCAGGGGTGAGGAGGTCGAGTGCAGTTGGCGATGTCTGTGCAGGTAAGATGTTGAGGTCGGGCTTGCAGCCCTCTGCGTTTATCTGGCGGTGGCGCTCGATCTCGGCGATCAAGCCCAGCACCGTCGCGGGCGGTAATGCGGTACCGTAGTCATTCAGGGCGACGGAGTCGTATTGGTTTGCCGCAGCAGCTGTGGCGAGTGCCTTCAGTCTGATGATGTCGATTGTCATGCTGTAGCCCTCCGGCTGATGATGAAGCCAGCTGCTTGGCGTGCCTTGGAGCACCGGTTGTGGTTGCCTTTGACGCGAGCGTTGCCGCAGATGTCGCAGATGAACGACATGGCTGGGCGAAGCATCGGTTGCATGCCCTTGCGAGTGCGAGTGGCTGGGGTGTAGGTCGATGTGTGGGTCACAGCGAATACCTCTCATGTACTCGGCGGGCGTTGGGGCTCAAGACCAGACGCTCAAGGTTCGTGGCGTTGTTTGCGGTCGCTAACGTGCCTGTCGCTGGGTGGCTGGCAGTGCTGCTGCGGTGCAACTCGGCCAGTGCGACGATCAGCGCCACGGCGAGCGCAAGGCTGATCAGCTTCCAAGTGCGTGTCGGGTTAGGCATGTTGGCGGCCCTCATTGAGCTGGCTGAGCACCTGCTTGCTGGCCAACTCGAACAATTCGTCGGCGGAAACCGGCGTTACGGACTGCTCGAAGTTGCGCACGGCATCAAACCGCGTGCGATACAGCCCGGCCTGGCCGAGCCAAGCGCCAAGGCTGGCTGCTCGGCTATTCCAGAGGTCCGCGAGGCCTGCCTTCTCGCCAAACACGACACGAGTGCAGGCGTCGCAGCTGCTGCAGGCGATCACATCGCCGCCGTGGTTCGGGTCGCGGTCGTCTTCTATCGTGAACCGATTCGCAGGGCTGCCGCAGAACGGGCAGGGGGCAAGAGTCTGGTCGTTGCTCATACGACTGTCCCCTGCTGGCGTGCGATCTGCATCGCCTGGTCGAAGGTCATTGCACGGCCTTTAAAGTGCCAGTTCGGGTCGCACTCACAGCTCAGGAGCAGCGTGTTGAGCAGGGGCGCTGGCTTACCTGGTGCCCAGTTATCGAGCACGTCGCGCAGGCCGAGAGCTTTGGCGATGGCCTGGGCATAGGTTGTCTTCCCGCAGCCAGATGGGCCGTGAACAAGGCAGCTGCGTGGACTTTGGTTTGTCATGCTGCCACCTCTGCGCTCGCGGCACTGGCTGGCGTTTCGCGCAGTTGGGTGTGGATGCGTTTAGCCAGACCCTCCAGTCCTGCAGCTTGCTGCTTGGCGCGTGATGCCTGCTGTGTTGCCTTCATTGCGTTTAGCGTCCGCTCGGTCAGGCTCAGGGTTTCCATGGCGCTGATGAGCAGCTCGTAATCCGCCCTGGTCACTGCCAGTCCGGTATACGACATGATTCTGGCTTCGAGCTCGCGGACGTTGCCTTTGAGATGTGCTACAGCCATGTGGTGCTTGCGCTGGCTCGCCTCGGCTTGAACTCGGGCTTCGTCCAGGTCCACTTGCAGGCTTTGTATCTGCAATTTCAGATCGGCTTGCAGACGCTGTTTCCCGATTTCCAAGCCCCTGTTGAAGGCACGATGCCGAGCTTTCGCGAACAGGAAAGGCAGGATGGCCAGGGTGACTAGGAAGATGATGCCCAGGGAAAGAACTTGTTGATGCGGTTGCATGTGCTGTGCTCCAAAAGTAGCCCTCCGCCGTTGGTGTGAGAGTCGGCGGGGGCTATAAGCCCCTGATGGCCGGGGCCGCCTGGTCAAGCAGATTGGGTCGAGCGTTCGGCCTGCCGGTCGAGATATGCGGCAAGGTTGTGCAGGTAGATCACGTGCTGGGCTTTCTTCGAGCTGTCGATCTTGCTCAGCTGAAGGTCAATACGGCCTTTGTTGATCAGCTCTTTGAACCGCCTGTCTGACCCGATGTGGGGGAAATATCGCTCTCTGACAGCAGTGAGCGTTGGGCAGGGGGTGGTCCACTCGCTGCGGAGCTGTTCCAGCGTACTCATGCGCATTTCCCGATACTGTCAGGGCTGGGCCGAAGCTTCGCGCGGACTGCTGCTGCGAGCTGCTCTTTACTGGCTCCCGTAACTGCAGCGCAGACATTGCCCTGGTCGTCAGTCACGACAGCGCCAAGGGGAAGCTGTCGGTTGACGGTGGCGATAACGTAGGCTGTCTGACCTGTCTGCAGGACCTCTTCAACGCTGACTTGCGCCTCCATGAGAGCAAGCGCTTCTTCCGTCTGGGCTGCGGAGTCAGCTCGGCCATTCGCGATGTCCTGCACAAAATCTCTTAAGGACTGGCACTTGGTGGAGAGGGCGCGCGGAAGTTTCAGGCTGCTGCAAAGCGGACCAAGGGTCACCTTGATGCTGTGATGGGTGCTGTCATTTTCGATCTCGATCTGTGCATCGACCGAGGCTTCAGGGCGCTGCAATTTGCAGGTCGCAGTGCCGCCGTTATCCAAGGTGCGTTGCAGCAGCATGATCTGGCGAAGGGAGATCCTGAATTCGCTCATGCAGCACCCCCATTGGCAGGTACAGCATGGGCTTTACCTTCGAGCGTGACGACCAGCTGCAAGCCGGTGCTGCGCTGGAATGCCTGTATTTTCGCCACGCTGCTGCAGGCGGTTGGATGGATCAGAATTGCCACCGATCCGTTGTGCTGTGCTGATTTCATTCTTCGTGTCCTTGATGTGAGAGAGGGGCACGAAGTTGAAATTAGCAAAAGCTAAATAATTGTTCAATAGCAGATGCTAAACTGTATGGGCGTGGTCGCGCCCCGGCGGATGGCCGGTAGGACACAACCCGAGAAGGCGTTAGAGCTTTTTCGCGTTCCAGGCCAGTAGGACACGGGCCTGGATATGCATCCGCTCGATCATCGACTCGTCGATGGTAATCGGCGGGTAGATAGGATTGTCGGAGATCATTCGGAGCTGGCCTCCAGTCAGACGCTGCAGGCGTTTGATGTAGAGATCGCCATCGAGGGTGAAGACATAAATTGCGTCTGTCTTCACTTCGGTGATCCCGCGATCCACAAGCAGGGCATCACCGTCTGCGAATGTGCCAGACATGCTGTCGCCGTCGCCAGTGATGATCGCCAGGTTGTCGATGTTGGAGAAACTTAGGCCCTGCATCCTGAGCCAGTCTAGGTGAACCGTCATGTCGCGGATGACTTCAATGTGCATTTCCGGGGCTGCCTTGCCATGCCCCATAGAAGCCGCGACATCGAGATGCGGAATCAGAACGTAGTTCTTGTCCTTTGCTGCCCTGGTGGGCAGGCGAACCACGTTGGTTGGGGCTGCGATGGAGGGTTCCTCCATTGGAGGAGATGTCAGCGTCCCTGCTACAAGCCCAATCTTGAGCTCGAGATTAAGCGCAGCCTTTTCCCCCAGCTTGCGGTGGCCGTTGAGCAGTTGCGACAGGTACGACGCGTCTAGGTCGTGAGCCTCGGCGAATTCCTTCTGGCTCAGGTTCCCCATGATCGTACGGAGGGAGGCGATGCGCCTTTCGTTAATGTCCATCTGCAGATGATTGCTTTCCGTTAGCAAACAGTAAATTACGAGTTGCTATTGCCTTCATAATTAGCAATTGCTAATCTGCTGGGCATTGGAGGTGTCTATGACGCTTAGCGAATATTTGAAAACGATAGACAAGGAAGGGGTCGACGCCCTCGCACGGCACTGCGGAACATCGGTCGGCCAACTGAAGCAAGTGGCTTATGGAAACCGCCGTGCAGGTGCGGGGTTGGCTGTCAATTTGGATCGAGAAACGGGAGGGGAGGTTACTTGTGAGTCGCTGCGACCGGACATTGACTGGGGATACTTAAGGCAAGGAAAGGGGTTAGAACGCTGAGCCAGGACTCTCACCTCCCAGCCCAGCTATGACAGTACGAAGCACCATCACTCTCGTCGGCCGGTGGCCTCTCTCACAAGTTCAGCCGGACGACTATTACCAAATGCCATGCCCGCACAGCACGCAAGGCACAGCACACAGGTCGTGGTCGTAGGATAGGTCTTACATGATCCTATGACTAGGCCGTAAACCGAGGATTTACGGTTATGAGCAGGATTGATCTTTTGCCGGGCGCAGGTCCGGTTCTCACTTTGCGACAAGCGCTCTATCGCGCGGGTCGTGATTATCACGGCGGTATCACCAGGCTGGCCTTTGACATGGGGCTCGAGGTGGATGCCCTGCAGAAGAAGTTGCACCATGCCGACGACCGCCGCTGGCCAACCCCCGACGAACTGGAAGAGATCGTGCAGTGGACCGCTGATCCGCGGCTGCTCGATGCACTGGTTCGTCCTGCCGGTGCGGTTTGGTATCGCCCCAAGCCTGTGCCTGCTACCAACGATGCCTTGCAGGCGGTTGCGAAGCTTCTGGCCGAGTCCGGTCAGTTCGTGGGTAGCCTGCATGATGGTGCCTCGGACAACGTTTGGACCTTGTCGGAGGTGTTGAATCTGGAGCAGCGTGGCATGGAAGTTATTCGCCAAGTTCTTGCCATCATGGCGGGCGCGCGCGAAGCCATGGAGGACGTAAGCCATGGCTGATGCCGTCGATTTTGCCAATGACCGCGCTGAGTATTTCCTCCAGTTGTCGCTGCAGCGTCTTGCGCGGCTCCCGGTCAAGCCAAGCGCGCAAATCTGCGAAGACTGCGATGAGCCCATCCCGCTGGCCCGTCAATTGTCAGTCTCCGGTTGCGAAACCTGCATCGATTGCCAAGAGTTGCGGGAGCGCCGGAGATGAGCGACCGCCCAACTCCTACCACAGCTGATTGGGCGCGGCGTTACATTGAAACCTTCGGTCTGGCTCTGGTTCCTATCGAACCGGGTGAAAAGGGGCCGAAGGGGGCCGGATGGAACAAGCCTGGTGGCTATTTCACGAATGCCTCGAAGGCGGAAGCGTTCTGGACCACGAGCCCGAATCACAACCTCGGTGTTGTGCTCGGGCCGAGTGGTGTCTGCTCGCTCGATGTTGATGATGTCGAGCTGACCCGACAGGTGCTGCAGCAGACGCTTGGACTCGATGTCGATGCACTCGCTGACGCATACCCTACCTCCGTGGGCAACCCTGAACGATTCCGCGTGATGTTCCGCGTCCCTGAGGGGGTGGAGCTGAGTCGCCATGCCCTGGTTTGGCCAAACAAAAACGACCCGGATGGCACCATCTACAAAGGGCTCATGGCGCAAGTGAAGGCTGCCATGGACGAGGGTGATGAAGACCGCGAGGCCGCCTTCCGCATGGCGGCTGAGCCTTTCAAGAAAGTGACGGTCTTCGAGTTGCGAGGTGGCCTGGTGCAGGACGTATTGCCACCTTCCATTCACCCAGGCACTCGCAAACCTTACATATGGCGTACCCCTCCGGCATCTGAAGGCTTGCCAGAGCTGCCTGCCGACTTGTTGGCCATCTGGCAGGATTGGGATGAGTTCAAGCCGAAGGGGGAGGGCGTTTGCCCGTGGAAACCGAAGGCGGCAACGCCTACGCCTGCAGCTCGTCCCATGGCCAAACCATCAACAGCTACAGCACAATCTCGTGATCGGCTCCCCGAGGTTATCCCTGAATTCAATCGTACCCATGACATCGCAACGATGATTGAGGCGCACGGTTACAAGCGCGTCGATGGGAAGTGGTTGAGCCCGCACAGCAGCTCAGGCCTACCCGGTGTGACAATCACGGAGGGCAAGCTCTACTCGCATCACACCTCGGACCCGCTGGCGAACGGACACAAGAATGATGCTTTCGATGTGTTCTGCATCCTGGAGCACGACGGCGACCAGAAGGCTGCGACTAGGGCGGCAGCCCGGATCCTGGGTATTGACGCGAAGTCCCGTCCGCCGGCACCGCCGCCATTGGGCGAACTTCCCCGTGCCCCATCGGTGGCGGAGCCGGCCGAGTTACCTCCGGTCGTCGATAGCAATGTCGAGCATCTTCCCCGCACCCCATCAGACGTCGAGGCCATCAGCCCGGCCGGCTCCTCGGCCACCGGGGGGCCGGGGGGGGATGCCCTGGACATTGATGCTGCGATGCGCCGATTTGCGCTGGTCGAAGGTTCCACGAACGTATGGGACTTCGACAAGCGACGGTCGATGAAGCGGACAGGCTTCGAGGCCTTGGTCGGCAAGCCACTCTCGAAAGCGTGGATGGAGCGGACCGACAAGAAGCTCATCGCCTCCGAGCAGGTGCAAGAGCTTGAGCAGGCCCGGAAGATGTCCAGCAAGAAGGGTGGGGCGCTGAAGCTTGAACCGCTCGACCGGTACATCTACATCGATGGGACAAAAGAGGCCTGGGATCGTGAGAAGAAGCGTCGGTTGCCCGAGGGCAGCGTCAAGATGGCCTTGGGGGATGCCTATCAGCTCTGGCTGAACAGCCCGGAGCGGCGGGTGGTGGACGTCGATCACATCGTGTTCGACCCAACGATGACCAAGGACCCGGCGATCTACATCAACACTTTTGAGGGCTTGCCGCTTGAGCCGGTCCGTGACGATGCTGCGTGCGAGAACCTGCGGTGGCTGATCTCGTTCCTTTGCAACAATGACGCCGAAGCGTTGGATTGGCTGGTCAAGTGGCTGGCCTACCCGCTGCAGCACATGGGCGCAAAGATGGACACCGCGATTCTGTTCCACTCAACCATGGAGGGCTCGGGCAAAAGCCTGCTGTTCGCGGACATCATGGGCGAGCTGTACGGTCGTTACGGTGCCACGGTTGGCCAGGCGCAGCTGGAGGGCAATTTCAACGCCTGGCAAAGCGGCAAGCTTTGGGCCGTGTTTGAAGAGGTGGTCAGCCGTGATCAGCGCTACAACCAGGTAGGCAAGATCAAGCACATGATCACCGGCAAGACGGTGCGCATGGAATCCAAGTTCATCAACGGCTGGGAAGAATCCAACCACATGAACTCGGCGTTCTTGAGCAACGAGATCATGCCGTGGCCGATCAGTGAAGACGACCGCCGGATGCTAGTGATGTGGCCAATGGAGACTCTGCCCGCCGAAAGGCAAAAGGCTATCGCCCGAGAGTTGGCCAACGGTGGGGTGGCAGCCTTGTACGGGTGGCTGCTCGATGTCGACCTTGGGGATTTCAACCAGCGCACGCGTCCGCCAAAGACTGAAGCCCGCCAGAGGCTTGTTGAGCTGAGTCGCACGGCTTGGCAGACCTTCTTCTACCTCTGGCGAAACGGCGAGTTGGGGCACGGTCTATGGGGCTGCTGCCTGACTTCCGATGTGTACGCCATGTTCCTTGAGTGGTGCTCCCACAACAAAGAGAACTCCATGAGCCACACGAAGTTCTCGCTGATGTTAAGCGCGAAGGTGGAGAAGACACGCCCTATCCCCTGGACTGATGGCAGTTCTCGCCGATTTGCGGCGTTCTTTGTGCCCAGCGAAGGTGATCCTTCCCTGCCCCCATCCATGAAGTCGGCCGAGCTGGGCAAGACCGTTGTCGAGTGGCGTGCCCGAGCAAAGCTGGCGGGCTGGAGCGTGGACAGTTGGGACCACATCAAGAGGCTTGCGGCATGACTCTGCCATTAAGTGTGTTGGGTGTGTTGGGTTTGTGTTGGGTTGGTTTCAGTAAGCCAACACACATTCAGGCCCCGGAATCTGTGGCTTTGGGGGTATGTGTGTTGGGTGTGTTGGGTTTGTGCGCACGCGCGCGCGCGCGATTTTTTTTAATCGCTGAAATAGAAGGGGGAAGAAATCTCTATGCGAACCCTGAAAAACCCAACACACCCAACACACTCAACACAGTTACTTCCAATCCATTGAATTCATTGAGTTTTGAGTGTGTTGGGTTTGTGTTGGGTTTGCCAAATGCGTGTTGGGTACTGGCCGGGGAGGGCTGGCGATGACGAAGGACCAAGGATTGCGCCTACAGGGGCAGGTGGATCACGCGCTGCACCGCATCGATATGGCGGCACTTATCGACCAGTCCGAACGCCTGCGTCTGGTTTCCGAGCTGATGAAGCATTGGGGAGAGCGGCGTGGACAGCTTGGGCTGGATGCCGGCTTGGGCAGTCAGATGGGCAGCATCATGGAATGGAAGGGGGCTGCACCGCGCGGAGGCTCATCCGGTTCGCGAATTTTGGTCAGCGGTGCAGGCCTTGATCACGCGGCAGCAGAGGTTGACGCGGCAGTGGTCCAGCTGGAGCGGCGTGATCCGCGCGGGGCTACGCTGGCCAAGCTGGCCCAACTGCGCTACCTGTATGGGGCCACGGTGCGCGAGCAGATGCGCGAGGTTGGGCTGGCTGAGGACGCCGACCGCACCTACCGAAACTGGGTTAAGGCCCTTCACCTGCAGGTGTTTGCCATCCTGGCCGCCCGCGCTGGCCGCGTCCGCCAGCAGACCGTTCGTCGGGTGAATATGCGACTTGCGTGCAACATTGATGAGACATAGCCACCACATGGCGACGAACCGAAAATAGGCCCTTTTCGGTTTTTCCGGTGGCATGTAAAAAGGCGCCACGATATCAAAAGTGCGCTTAGGCGCTTCCCCCACAAGCACTGTGCTGTGCAAGCCGCTCCGAATTTTCGGCGCATCGAGAACCCTGCCAACTGGCGGGGTTTTCTTTTTCCGGCGCCGTGCTTTGCCAATGAGGCTTACATGAACAGCGAGCAACAAACGTTAGCCGAACTGCCAATCTGGATGGTGATCGTGCTGTCCCTGGTCGGCGGTGTTTCGGGAGAGATGTGGCGGGCGGACATGGCGGGCGCTCGCGGTTGGGGGCTGATTCGCCGGTTGGCGTTGCGCTCTGGTGCCTGCGTGACCTGCGGTCTTTCGACCAACATGCTGCTGTACGCTCTCGGCGTTTCGGTATGGGCGGCAGCAGCGGTTGGTTGCTTGGCTGCGATGGCCGGCGCCGATGTCGCGATCAACCTTTACATGCGCTGGGCCGCCAAGCGGCTGGGGCTGGAGCAGGCGCCGCCCCAGGCCGGCGAGCCGGGGCAATGACCCGGCCGGCAGCCCCGGCGGGGCGGGGGACCCTGGCGATATGGCCGGGGTACGGGGCAGGAAACCCGCAGCTCTTCGCTAGCGGACAGTTCACCAGCTTAGTGAACTGCGGTGAACTGGTTAACCCCTTGAGTTCATTGGGTGAACTGGACTTTCCGACATGACTTATCTCACCAAATCGGAGTTCGCCGCTCGCCACGGATGGTCGAAATCCTACGTGTCAAAACTCGGCAAGCAAGAGCGCCTGGTGCTTTGTTCGGACGGCAAGGTCGATGTCGAAGCCACCGAGGCGCTGCTGGCCGAATCGGCCGATCCGAGCAAGGCCGCCGTCGCGGCCCGGCATGAAGAAAACCGAGTCGAACGGGATGTGCGAAGTCACCTCCAACCTGGCGGTGACACACCTGCGGTGCAGCAACCGGAACTGTCGCCTTCTGGCGGTCCCAACTTCCAGCGGTCGAAGGCTCATCGCGAGTTCTACCTTGCTGGTCTGGCCGAGACCGAGTTCTACAAGGTTCGAGGCAATCTGGTTGAACGGGCCGCAGTCGAAGACGCCGCGTTCGCTGCGGGAAGGCTGCTTCGTGAGCAGTTTTTCGGCTTAGTCCCACAGCTAGCTGGCGAGGTCGTCGGGATGACCGACTTGTGGGAAGTCGAGAGGCACCTCATTGACACTTTTCGGCGGGTCTTCACTGAGGCCGCCAACATGAACAGCACCGACCTTGAACAGGCTATTGGCCTGAAACAATCCACTAACAAGAGCTGAGCCTATGCCCACCGGATACGCAGACGGTGCAGAGGTCTACCGCGAAGCGTTTTGCCGAGGGCTTACGCCTGACCCTGATCTTTGGGTCGACGAGTGGGCAGATGAGTACATGCGGATCCCCCGTGGTACTGGTGCCGCAGAGCCTGGCAAGTATCGTACCGCGCGCACGCCATATGCCCGCGAACCTATGCGCTGCCTTTCACCTGCTCACCCGTGCAAGCGGGTGGTAACCAAAATCGCCTCGCAGCTGATGAAAACGCAGATCGCCCTGAACTGGATCGGAGCGCTGATCCACATGGCTCCGGCCAACATCTTGACGCTGCTGCCCACCGGGGGCTTGGCGAAGCGGGTGTCTTCACGGATCGGCAAGACCATCGATTCAGTCCCTGAACTGAAAGCACGGGTGGCGGCGGTCCGGTCCCGGGATTCCCGTAATACCTTGGACACCAAGGAATTTGATGGTGGCGCGCTGTTTGCCACTACGGCCGGCTCGGCGGCCAACCTGTCTGAGCTTTCGGCTCGGTATGTGTACGGCGATGAGGTTGATCGATGGGAAGTGGACGTCAACCAGGAAGGTGACCCGATCAAGCTGGCCGAAGCCAGGGGGAGTACGTTTGGACGTAACGCCAAGTTCTACTTTTCTAGCTCTCCGCTTATCAAGGGCATGTCACGAATTGATGACCTCTACATGATGGGGGATCAGCGGCACTACTACGTGCCTTGCCCGCATTGCGGGCACATGCAGGTGTTGGTCTGGGAGCGACTGTTGTACTCGGCTGATTTCAGCACCACGCACTACCAGTGCGCGGGACCTGAGTGCGATGTGCTCATTGAGGAGCACCACAAGGCAGACATGCTGACCAAAGGTGAGTGGCGCGCTCATGCGCAAGGTGATGGCGAGACGGTGAGCTTCCACCTAAGCGCGTTGTATGCCCCTTTAGGTTGGCAATCTTGGGCCACGCTGGCTCGAGAGTATGAAGAGGCCAAGCTTGCTCAGAATCGCGGCAATCTGCACCCCATGCAGGTTTTCTACAACACCCGGTTGGCTGAGGTCTGGGATAGCGCAATTGAGCAGACCAAGGCCGAGGTGCTGCAGGCCCGCGCGCTGCAAGAGGACTACGTGCTGGGCACCCTGCCTGTCGGAGCACTGGCGCTGACGGCATCCGTTGATGTCCAGGCCAACCGCCTGGAGATGATGGTTATGGCTTGGGGCGCTGGCATGGAGCGGTGGGTGGTCGATCACCAGGTGATCCCTGGCGACCCGGCCGACGAACGTACCTGGGCTTTGCTGGATGACCGCTTGAAGCATCGGTACCGGCACCCTTGTGGGGTAAGCCTCGCGATCCTGGCTACTGGCATTGACTCCGGCGGTCACCATACGCATGAGGTCTACCAGTTCACCCGTGTGCGTCGATGGCGCAACGTGTTTGCGCTCAAGGGGGCGAGCAAGCCGGGTAAGGCTGTCATCGCCCAGCGCCCGTCGCAGGTTGACGTCACCTGGAAGGGCCAGACCGAACGCAATGGTGCCGAACTGTGGATTGTTGGTACCGACACGGCCAAAGACTGGATCTACAACCGCTACAACTTCGAAAAAGGGCCTGGCGCGCTGCATTTCGCCAAGGACCTGCCCGATGAGTTCTTCCAGCAGTGTGTCGCCGAGCGCAAGGTCGTCCGATACGTGAAGGGGCATGAGCGGTTCGAATGGATCAAGAGCAAAGCTGAGCGGAACGAGGCGCTCGACCTCATGGTGTACAACCTGGCCATGGCCTATTTCCTCGGCTTGCACCGCTACGTCGAGCACGACTGGGACAAGCTGCGGCAGGCGCTCGCCCAGGCCAGCCTCTTCGAGCAGGGCGAACCGCAGACAGCCCGGCCCCAGGCCGCCGAGCCGGACGCTGACGACCAGGACGAAGACGATACACCGCCGAGGTCTGCACCTCCGCCGGCGCCGGTCAGGCGCAGCGATCCGCCGAAACCCCAGCCGGCCCCTTGGGCTGCGCCACAACCCATGCAACGCCGCAGCTCCAGCAGCGGTTACCTGAAGAGACGCTGACATGGCATACACGAAAGCAGACCTCGCCACCGTCGAGCGTGCGATCGCGCGTGGTGAAAAGATCGTTCGGTACTCGGACCGCACCGTCGAGTATCGAACGGTCGACGAGTTGATCAAGGCCCGCGATCTGATCCAGTCCGAACTGGTCAAGATCGCAGGGCCGCGCTCGCGCGTTACACGCCTCTACCACGGGGGCAAGGGAATATGAGCGGGCGTTACATGTCCATCGGCCGCTCGGGCATCTTGGTGCCCGAGCGGATCAAAGCCAGCTACGAAGGCGCCGCCGAGGGGCGGCGCTCGTCAGGGTGGGATGCGCCGGATACCGGTGTGAACAGCCTGATCATGCCGGCCTTGCGCAACCTGCGTTCTCGCTCGCGCAGTGCGGTGCGCAATGACCCATACGCTGCCAACGTTATCGACAAGCGTGTCAGCAACCTGATCGGCACCGGTATTACGCCGCATCCGCAGCTTGTCGACAAAGAGGTACGCAAGGCGATGCAGGTCCTGTGGGAGGACTGGGTGGATGAGGCTGATGCCGATCAGCTCACCGACTTCTACGGCTTGCAGGCTTTGGTGGCCCGAACGGTGGAGCAGTCAGGGGAATGCTTCGTCCGCTTGCGTCCGCGCCGGCTGGAGGATGGCTACGCCGTACCGCTGCAGCTGCAGTGCCTGGCACCGGAGTTCGTCCCGCACGACAAGTTCGAGGTGACCCGCTTCGGCAATGTCATCCGCGCAGGGATCGAGTTCAACGGCATGGGGCGGCGGGTGGCGTACTGGTGCTATCGCGTCCATCCCAGCGACAAGTCCTCGCTGAATGTCGGCTACAACCAGCTGGTGCGTGTCCCTGCTGAGCAGATGCTGCACATCTTCGAGCCACTGGAGCCGGGGCAGCTGCGCGGTGTGCCCCGCCTGGCGCCTGTCCTGAAGCGCTTGCGTAGCCTGGACAACTTCGACGATGCGGTGTTGTTCCGGCAGGAAGTGGCCAACCTGTTCGCAGGCTTCGTGCGAAAGCCTGCGCCGGACGGTAGGCCACAGCTTGATCCTATCACCGGGGCGCCGGTCGACCTCGACCGGGACGGGTTCACCCCAATGGTGGGGCTGGAGCCCGGCACGGTGCAGGAGCTGGGGGCAGGCGAGGAGATCGAATTCTCCGACCCGCCGGACGCAGGCAACAACTACCGCGACTTCATGCGGCAGCAGTTGATGGCTGCCGCTGCCGGTACCGGCTTGCCTTACGAGCTGATGACCGGCGACATGCAAGGCGTGAACGACCGGGCGATACGCGTGGTGCTGAACGAGTTCCGGCGCAGGCTAGAGCAGCTCCAGTTCCAGGTCTACGTCCACCAGTTGTGCCGTCCTGTGCGGCAAGCCTGGTTAGACATGGCTGTGCTGGCCGGGGCGCTCGACCTGCCGGACTACTCGCAGCGACGCCGCGAATACCAGCGCACCCGCTGGGTGCCACAAGGCTGGGCCTACATTCACCCCGTTCAAGACGTCCAGTCCCGGCAGATGGAAATCTCCGCCGGATTCACCACTCGCAGCGAGACCTGCTTGCGCAACGGTACCGATGCCGAAGTGGTGGACGAAGAGAATGCCGCCGATCTCGCCAGGGCTAAGGTCCTGGGTATCAAGTACAGCACTTTGTCGGCGGTCGATGACGACCCCGACGAGAAGGAGAAACCATGATCCCTTTGAAACCCCTCCGGATCTTCAACAAGGCGCCCAAGCAGCAGCCCGGAAACGAACAGCACTGGTACCGTATCAGCGCCGCCACCAAGGCCGAAGGCGTTGCTGACGACGAGCCAATGCCAATCGAGATCTACATCTATGGCGAGATCGGTGGCTGGGGCATCACCGCCAACCAGTTCCTCCGCGACCTGAAGGCGGTCGATGACGGTGTCTCGCCGGTTCACGTGGCCTTCAACACCAACGGTGGCGACCTGTTCGAGGGCGTGGCTATCCACAACGCGCTGCACCGGCTGGGCGAACGCTGCACTGCCCGTATCGATGCGCTGGCTGCCAGCGCAGGTAGCGTAGCGGTATGCGGTGCACACCGGGTGGTGATGGCATCCAACGCGATCCTAATGATTCACAACCCCTACACCTGGATCGAAGGCGACGCCGAAGAACTGCGGCGGGTGGCCGATGTGCTCGACCAAGCCTTCGAGGTGATCATCGCGGCTTACAAGGCTAAATCGCCTGACATTGACGAAGTTGAGCTGCGTCGCCTGGTCAACGCTGAAAGTTGGCTCACCGCCGAGGAGGCGCTCGCGCTCGGGCTCGTCGATGAGATCGGCAGTGGCGTGCAAGTCCGCGCTTGTCTGGGCAATGGCGCGGCCATGGCCCGCTATCAGAAAACACCGCAGGCGTTGCTTGATCAGTTGGCCAGCAAGCCGCCGGCTGAAGACCCGGTAAAGACGCCTGCGTCGACCAAGCGTGACGTCGCCGACTCCACGGCGCTGGCGCTCATGATCACCCAGGACTGCGCCAAGGCCGGTATCAGCAACCTGGCTGAAACGCTGATTGCTTCGACCAAGCTGACTGACACGACCACGGTGCAGGCTGCGCTGAAGCAGGCCAAGGGTGTACACGATCTCTGTGTCGCGGCGCGGTTGCCCGAGCTGACGAAGGAATACGTCGCCGCCGGTCTGGACGCTGACGCGGTGCGGGCGCGGCTGTTCGAGAAGATTGTCAGCTCCGGTAAGGGCTTCGAGATCAACAACGCCTTGCCACCGGCCGACGATGATCAGGAGAAGGTCAAGGCAAAGTTCCCCAATCCATCCAGTATCTGGGCCGCCCGCCGGCAGGCCGCCAATAAAGGAGCACGACCATGAGCACCATCCGTCAGGAGCCGGTCCACACCGGTGAATTCCTGCTTTCCGAAGGACCGGGGAAGATTTCCCGCGAAGCCATCGACGTAGCCGCAGGGCCAGGCCTGGTTGCTGGGCAACTGCTCGGTTTGGTCACCGCTACCGGCCAGTTCACGGCGTATGACCCCGCAGCCGAGGATGGAAGCGAGAAGGCCGTTTGCATTCTTTATGCCTCTCTCGGTGAGTCCGACACGGTTCGCCGTGGCCGGGCTGTTGTGCGGCTGGCGGAGGTTAGCGAGGCCTTGCTGACGGGTGTTGATGCCGATGCCGAGCAGGCCCTGGCGGCGCACTTCATCATCCTGCGCTGACTTGTACTTTTCCTATTTCACACCCCGCCCTGAGCTGGGTTCTTACTTTCTGGAGTACCCCCATGGCTGAGATTGCCATTTTTCAAGACGATGCTTTCGGCGTTGCCGCTCTGACCGCAGCCATCAACGATCAGGAATACGTGCCCGGTCGCTTGGCGGCTCTCGGCCTGTTCCAAGAAGAGGGTGTTGCGACCCTCACCGTGCAGATCGAGAAGGACGGCGACACGCTCGCTCTGGTGCCTGCAGGGGAGCGTGGCACCTCTGGCCTGGTGGTCGGCGGTAGCAAACGCACCCTGATCCCCTTCAACACCGTGCACTTGCCGCAGCGCTTCGCGATCAAGGCGGACGAGATTCAGGGTATCCGCGCTTTCGGCACGCTGACCGAGCTGCAGGCTGTCCAGGATGTGGTGAACAAGCGTTTGGCCAAGGCAAAGCGTCAGCTGGATGCTACCCACGAGTTTCATCGCATGGGGGCAATCAACGGCAAGGTGCTCGATGCCGACGGTTCTTCGGTGCTGTTGGACATTTACAAAGTATTCGGCGTTTCCCAGCAGAAGCTGCCGATGGGGCTGAACGATCCGAACGCGAACGTTCAAGCGCAGTGCGTGGATGCACTGGATATGCAGGAAGACGCGCTCGGCAACGTCACCACTACCGGTGCCCGGGCTTTCTGCGGCAAGACCTACTGGAAGAAGCTGATCGCCCACCCTTCGGTAGTCGAAACCTACAAGGGCAGTCAGCAGGCCGCCGCGCTGCGCGGTGACGGCCGCGAGACATTCGATTTCGGTGGCATCAGCTGGGAGCGCTATCGCGGCAAGGTATCGGGCGTTCCGTTCGTTGCTGATGATGAAGCCCGCTTGGTGCCCGAAGGTGTGTCGGACCTGTTCTTGTCGGTCTATGCGCCGGCGGATTACATGGAAACCGTCAACACCGAGGGCCTGCCGTACTACAGCAAGTTGGAAGAAATGCCGTTCGGTAAGGGCGTAGCGGGTGAGGCGCAGTCCAACCCGCTGCACATCTGCACGCGACCTCGCGCTGTTATTCGCCTGACGATTTGATCATGGGCTTTCGGGACCTGATCGATGACGTAGACGAGGTGGTATTCGATGTCCTGGGCGATCCGGTGCAGATCGAGGGTCGCGACGTTCTCGGGATGTTCTCGGCGCCGTGGCTGCAGCCCAAGCTAGGCCAGATCAATACCGGCCTGCGTGAGCCGCACCTGGTGATCCGGGTCAGTGATAACGCGGGTGTAGAGGCGCGGCAGAGCGTGGTGATTGATCTGCCGCTTGAGGACGGAGGGGGCAGTTACATCGTCACCCGCATTGAGCCGGGTGGCGACGGGCTGGTAACCCTGGTGCTGAGGAAGTCGGCATGAGTGTAGGTAGCTATCAGAAGCAATCGGCCAGCGCTGGCCTCATCACCCTTCAGGCGAACCCACGGCAGGTCAAGAACTTCTCTGAGTTTGGAGAGTTGCTGCCCAAGGCTATCAAGGCTGCAGAGCGACGGGCGATCAACAAGACCGTTCGTTGGCTGCGCACGCACATTGCCAGGTCTGTGAGCAAGCAAGAGCGCATCGCTGCATCTACGGTAAGGCAGCGTTTGCTGGCTTACCCCGTCACCGGCAATGGACAGGGCAAGCTTTGGTTTGGTTTGAATCCCATCGAAGCAAGTCGTGCTGGTCGGCCTCGACAAACCCGCTCGGGTGTGTCAGTGGCCGGTCGCAAGTACCAAGGGGCGTTTTTCAGAACGGTGTATGGCAGCAAGCCGGATATCTGGATCCGCACGGCCAGTAAGCATTTCAGCGCAGACGATTACCCGGACAGCGAAGTCTCTGGAAGAGGCGGAGCCAGTTCGGGCTGGGTTGGTGAGAACGGCAGCCGCTTTCCGCTTGCCAAGGCGAAGATATCGCTCGATGACGTGAGGCCACATTTCGAATCATGGACGAACAAGGCTCACCAGCGGCTGCTGGTAGTGATGGAGCAGGAGCTGAATTTTGAGATGCAGAAACACCTTCGGAGACTGGGACAGTGACTGATGACCCGATACCGCTGGCGCAGGTGTACGCCGCGATTGAGCAGGGTATACACCAGGCCATTCCTGCCCTGGCCTACGTTGGCACCATGCCGGGGCGCCTTGAGACTGTCACGCCGCCGGCAGTTGTGGTGGAGCTTGCGGGTTTTGAGGCGGCTGAGCATGATCCTGGTACCGGCGAGACGGCGGTGGATGCGCGTTTTGAGGCACGAGTGATCGTGGGTAGCGAGTTGGATGATTGCCTACACGTTGCCGCTTTCGTAGCCGCGCAGTTGGCTGCGCTGCTTCGTATCCAGACATGGGGCATCGCTGTGGAAGCGGCGAAGTTCGTTCGCGCTGAGCAGGACTGGAGTCGGCCCGAGCTGGACAGCTTTGCAGTCTGGGTCGTTGAATGGACTCAGGTTATCTACCTGGGCGAGGAAGAGTGGCCCTGGCCCCGAGAGCCCGGCCCATTAAAGTTCGCCTTCGACCCGGACAGCGGCCCGGGCAATGAAGGCCTGTATCAATCGCCCGAGGCGCTGGCATGAGTTATCCGCTAGCGCAGCTGGACCGCATGCTAGCCGGCGTCGTGATCCCCTGTTACGTCGTGGCGGTCGACCTGGTCGACGCCAAAGTGCGTGTCACTGACGGCGGCGACTGGACGAGTGCCTGGGTGCGCTGGCATTCCCTGGCCGCCGGCAAGGCCCGCCATTGGCGTGCGCCGAGCATTGGCGAGCAGGGCATGCTGGTGAGCCCGAGCGGCGAGCCTGCGCAAGGGACGTTCGTTCCTGGGCTGTACGGCAACGCCGGCGACCGGCCGGACAACCGCGACCACGTCGAGGTGTGGCGCTTCGATGATGGCGGTTCAATCGTCTACGACTGGGCGGCCAATAGCTACACCATCAAGCTGCCCACCGGCACGGTCAACATCGAGGTCGGTAGCAGCAAGGCGACGATCACCGACGATGCAATCAGTGCCAAGTCAAAGGCGATCACCGCCGAGGCCGAGACGTATACGGCTATAGCGCCTGAGATCCTTCTGCGGGGCAATGTAAGGATCGAGGGCGCGTTACTCGTAACGCTCGACATTTTCGGCCTTGGAAAAGTCATCGACACCACCGGCAACACGCCGAACCACAAACACTGACAGCCCGCCTTCGCGGGCTTTGTCTTTTCTGGAGCATCACTTATGGCAGTCAAGAAAACCGACGAGACAGACGCGGCAGCGAGTACGGACGAATCCGCAGTTGTACCTGGTGCCGATGGCGCTGGCACTGGCACCTCTGTTGTGGTCGCTGCTGCGGCCCGGGTGACATTCACCGACCGCGCTTACATGTCCCGCTCACTGTTCCTGCAGTCCGGCGACGACCTGCGCGAGTTCAAGGTGCAGGGCGGCCGCGTGACCGTCCAGGCCGACGATGCCGAGGCGCTGGCGTTCCTGCGTGAGCATGCCGACCTGCAGCAGCTGGACGGCTAAGCATGATCGGCCTGGACCGCAGGACCGGCCAGCAGTCCACCGGCCTTGACCACTTGAAGCAATCGGTCGAGGACATTCTGACCACGCCCTTGGGCAGCCGGCGCATGCGCCCCGAATACGGCTGCAACCTGCGCCGCTTTGTCGACATGCCGGTTAACGAGGGCTGGAAAAGTGCCGTGCAGGCCGAGGTGGCCCGCGCCCTGGGCCGCTGGGAGCCGCGTCTGCAGCTGGAGCGCGTCAAGGTCGTTTCTGTGATCGAAGGCCAGATTGGCCTGTTGCTGACGGGCGAGTACCTGGGCAGCTCGGCCGTCGTGGAGGTGAGCGCATGATTGACCTGTCTTTGCTGCCCCCGCCCGACGTGGTGGAAAACCTGGACTTTGAGACGCTGTATCAGGAGGTGTTAGGCATCTACCGCGCCCATATGGGCGACCAGTGGACCGCGCTTTTGGAGTCCGACCCGGTGGTCAAGCTGCTGGAGGTCATGGCCTACCGCGAGCTGGTTATGCGTGCCCGCGTCAACGCGGCGGCCAAGGCCAGCTTGTTGGCCTATGCCAAGGGCGCCGACCTGGACAACCGCGCCGCCGATTATGGCGTGCAGCGGCTGACCATCCGCGCGGCGAACCCCGACGCGGTGCCGCCGGTTACAGCGCTGGTGGAAAGCGACGAGGCGTTGCGCTACCGCACGCGGCTGTCGCTGGAGGCGCTTTCGGTCGCCGGCAGCAGCGGCGCCTATGAGTATCACGCGCTGAGTGCGTCGGCCGAGCTGGTGCATGTGTCGGTCGATTCTCCCCGGTTTTCCGGGGTGGCGGTGCCAGCCGCGGTTAAATCGCAGCTGCCGGCCGGGGCCATTGTCGTGGTCTGTGACTACGACGCCGGCCTTGCCAATCCGCTGCCCGGCGATGTGTCGCTGGCGGTGCTGGCGGGGCCTAGCAGCACCGTGCCCGAGGCGCAGCTGGTGGCCACCGTGCTGAAGTCGCTGTCGGCCGAGGACGTTCGGCCGGTGACGGATCGGCCGCGTGTGCAGGGCGGTATCCCGACCGACTTCAAGGTGGAGGCGGTGCTGTGGGTGGAGGACGGGCCAGACCCTGACGTTGTCCTTGCGGCAGCCAGGGCCAGTCTGGAGGCCGCCATTGCCGACGCCCGCCGGCTGGAGGGACAGCTGCCCGTCTCGGCCATCTACGCCGCGTTACACGTAACGGGCATTAGCCGCGTCGACCTGGCCAAGCCGGTGGAAGGGGTGGTGTGTGACAAGCGGCATTACCCGCGCGCCACCTCCATCGCCCTGACCACCAAGGTGATCAGATGAGCCTGCTACCGAACAACGCTACGCTGCTGGAGCGCTCGCTGGAGCGCGCCGGCGAGCTGGGCGTTGACCCGGAAATTATCCGGGGCGTGGCCGACTCGGCACGGTGCCCGCCCAACTTCCTGCCCTGGTTGGGCTGGGCGCTCAAGGTCGAGGGCTGGGAGGCCGCTTACACCGACGACCAACGTCGCGAGCTGATCCGCGAGGCCATCCCGGTTCACAAGACCAAGGGCACCGTCGGCGCAATCCGGTGCGTGCTGAGGGCGGTGCGGGTAAACGCGGAGTTCAAGGAGTGGCACCAGATCCCGAACTCCGCGCCGTACACGTTCCAGGTCACGGCCTGGGCCAACGACAACCGGGCGGGCGAGGGTTCGATTATCTCGCCCGAGCTGGGGGCGCGCCTGCGTGCCCTGGTCGATGCTGCGAAGAACGAGCGCAGCCACTACGAGTTTCGGCTGGGCGCGCGCTATGACGGCGGTTTTGTAATGGGCAATGCCGTGCAGTCATGGGCGGTTCAACGCCGCTCAATGAAGGCCCAAGGTGTGCCGCTTGATACCTCGGTGCAGGGCCTGCAGGTTGCCAACGCCACAACCGCGCTTAGCGTCTACCGGCGAAAAGTCGAGGCGCAGGGCGTGCCGATTCATTGTGAAGCGGGCTATGTGGTCGCTAATGCGGTCCAGGCCCGCCGCGTCGTGCGCTGCACGATGGAGGCTGTTTTATGAGTACCACGCTACAACCTGTGATTACCAAGGTCGGCCTGGCCGCGATCTGGAATAAGAGCAAAACCGGCCTTTCTGCAGAAATCACCCACGTTGTACTTGGCACCTCGGCCTACACGCCGAGCGCCGACCAGACGACTCTACGCACCCAGGTGGGCAAGTACCCGATTGCGGGTGGCGAACAGATGAGTAGCACCCTGTTGCACTTGACTGCGCTAGCGGATGGCCCGGCGGCCTTTTGGGTGCGTGAGGTCGGCTTTCTGCTGAGTGACGGGACCCTGCTGGCGGTCTGGTCGAGTTCCAGCGAGCCACTGACGTACAAGGCGTCCGGCGAAGAGCTGTTACTGGCCTACGACGTTTCGTTGTCGGCGCTACCGGCTGGCAGCGTGACCATCAACACCACGCCGGCTGGCCTGAGCCTGACCATGGCGGCGCCGTTTGCGCAGATGGCAGCCGCAGCGATTGCCGAGCAGTTGCGCAGCTTGCAGGCGCAAGAACGGGCCGAAGCCCAAGGGGAGGTGCAACGAATCGCCGGCGAGCAAATCGCCAACCTGATGCAGCGCATGAAGGCGGTCGAGCAGCGCCAAGAGAGTGATCACGACGGCTTGCTGAGCGTGGCCATTGCCAATGCGGCAGCCGTTATCAGTCTGCAAAACCAACTTGTTCAACACATTAACGGAGCGTAAGCCTCTATGAGTCTCGAAAGCGATGTTGCCAACCTGGTGACGCAAACCAATGCCCTGTTGGCCTGGTTCCAGGGGCAGAAGAATTCCATTGCTGCAGCAGTATCGGCGGCGATTGCTGCGGTCCCGAATAACGAACGTACTTGGTACGTTAACCAGGTCACTGGCGACGACTCGGCGGCGGGCACGATCAATGCGCCGCTTAAAACCATCGACAAGGCTTTGGCCAATACGCCGGCCAGCGGCATTTGCACCGTTCGCCTGCAGGCCGACTATGTGCACAATACCGCTATCGTGTCGAACGTGCGTGTATTGAACATCATGAACGACATTACAGGCGTTAAGCGCAAGCTCACGCTGACCTACCAATCCGACGGGACCACCTCTTTTCTGGCTGGTTTCGGTCTGCCGAGTTTCGGCGGGCTCGGGCTTCGTGAAATCATCCTGGTTCTGCCAAGTCCTGCTGGGGTGGTTCCTGTTCCAATCGGTTCGGCAAACGTCTTTATCAAGACGTATAGCTCGGCTATTACAAGCATCCTGTCCTTGAAGCTGGACTCTTGCGAAGTGCAAGCGGCCGCAGACTTCGCGGGCTCCCTGATGCCCTACGCAAACAACGCGGCGGTATTGGAGTCGGTGGCCACCAGCTATCCGTCTGGTTTTGGTGGTCGTTATATCTCGGGCGTGGCCAGCGGCACTGCATCCAACACCCTTTCCAACGTAGTTACCAACTTGGCCACCTTGTGAGGACCGCTCCATGCAAAAGCAGAATCTGTCCATTGTTTACGGCGATACGATGTTTACCGGTTTCAACTACGAGGCCCTGCCGTTGCCTGCAGCCCTGCGCGCTGCCGCCCAGCAGGTCGACTTCACTGCCGACCAGGCGCGCGCCGCCGTCGTTGGTGATGCTCTGCGCGTCGTGGAGTACGAAATGGCCGAGCGTGAGGCCCAGGCCTTCAAGGCGGCCGGTTATCAGGGCGCCGTGCCCCCGACCGTCCAAGCTCAAGTCGACGCCGCCGGCGTGACCCCGAAGGAGGCTACCGACAGCATCCTGATGGAGGCCTCGGCCTGGCGTGGGGCGTTGTATGAAATCCGTGCTGCTCGCCTGAAAGGCAAGCAGGCGGCGCTCAAGGCGGAGACTCATGCTGAGGCTGAGCTGGCTGCCGATACGGCAATTGCTGCCATCCGCGCAAGCGTGGTGGGCGTCGGTAACGCCTGACCTCCCTGCTATTCCACCCCTTGAGCGCCCCGTTTTCGGGGCGTTTTCGTTTCTGTTGGGCCGCCGCGTGCGGCCCTTTCTTTTGGAGCTATCCCATGGCTGGATTCTTTCACGGCGTTACCGTAACGAGCGTCGACACTGGCGCGCGCAATGTCTCGCTGCCGTCTTCCTCGATCATTGGCTTGGTCGACACCTTCACCGAGGGCGCAGGCGCCACAGCCAAGATTGGCGACGTGTTGTTGATCACCAACGAGCGCGAGGCCGTCGCCGCATTCGGCGCAGGCGCTGCCATCACCAAGGCCTGCCAGGCCATTTACGCGCGTTCCAAGGCGGTGATCGTCGCCACGGGCGTGGCCAAGGGCGCCGACGCGGCCGCGCAAACTTCCGCGATCATTGGCGGCGTGCAGGCCAATGGCAAGCGTACCGGCCTGCAGGCGCTGCTGGACGGTAAGAGCCGCTTCAACGCGCAACCCCGCCTGATCATCGCGCCCAAGCACAGCGCGACCCAGGCGGTGGCCACCGCCATGGATGCCATCGCGGCCAAGCTGCGCGCCGTGGCGATCATCGACGGCCCCAACACCACTGACGAGGCGGCCACCACCTACGCCAAGCTGTTCGGTTCCAAGCGCCTCTACATGGTCGACCCGGGCGTGCAGGTGTGGGATGCCACGTCCGGTGCGTCTGGCGCGACCGTAGACGCGCCGGCCTCGGCCTGGGCTGCCGGTGTGTTTGCCTACACCGACAGCGAATACGGTTTCTGGGCCTCGCCATCGAACAAGGAGTTTGTCGGCATCACCGGCACCACCCGTGCCATCGAGTACCTGGACGGCGACGAGACCTGCCGGGCCAACCTGCTGAACAACGCCAACATCGCGACCATCATTCGTGACGACGGTTTCCGCCTGTGGGGCAACCGCACCCTGTCGAGCGATTCGAAATGGGCGTTCGTCACCCGCGTGCGCACCCTGGACATGGTCATGGACGCGATCCTGTACGGCCACAAGTGGGCGGTGGACCGGGGCATTACCTCGACCTATATCCGCGACGTGACTGAAGGCCTGCAAGCGTTCATGCGCGACCTGAAAGCCCAGGGGGCAATCATCAACTTCGAGGTCTACGCCGACCCGGCGCTTAACACCGCCAGTCAGCTGGAGCAGGGCAAGGTGTATTGGAACATCCGCTTCACCGACGTTCCGCCGGCGGAAAACCCGAATTTCCGCATTGAAGTCACCAACCAATGGCTGACCGAAGTCCTCGACCAAGCCGCCTAAGGAGCGCATCAAATGGCAATGATTCCCGAAATTCTCGCCAACCTGAACCTGTTCGTGGATGGCATCAGCTTTCAGGGCGATGTCCCGTCCCTGACCCTGCCGAAACTGGCGCTCAAGATGGAAGAGTACCGCCCCGGCGGCATGGATATGCCGATTGAGATGGACGTGGGTATGGAGAAGCTGGAGTCCAGCTTTACCACCACCGGCATGCGTAAAGAGGCGTTGAAGTTCTTCGGCCTGGCCGACGGTAATGCCTTCAGCGGCGTTTTCCGTGGCTCGCTCAAGGGTCAGAAAGGCGAAACCAAGGCCGTCATCGTCACACAGCGCGGCACCCTGAAAGAGCTGGATATGGGCGACTGGAAGCCGGGCGACAAGGCCGAGCACAAGCACGGCATTGCCCTGACCTACTACAAGCTGGAGGTCGGCGGCGAGACTATTTACGAGATTGATCCGCCCGGCATGAAGCGCGTTATCAACGGCGTCGACCAGTTGGCCAGCCAGCGCCGCGACCTCGGCCTGTAACCCTCTGCAACCTTTCCGCATTTCTTTCCGATTCAAGGATACCGAGTCATGAGCAAGCCCGCCCCGAAGTACCTCAAGCTGACCGCTGAGAGCGTCACTGTGACCCTGACCAAGCCAACCGAGATGAACGGCATCAAGGTTGACACCATCACCCTGCGCGCGCCGACCGTGCGCGACATGCGCATTTCCAGCCAGACCTCAGATGGCGACGACGAACAGCGCGAACTGAACCTGTTCGCCTCCCTGGCCGAGGTCGGCGTCAAAGACCTGGAGGGCCTTACGTACAAGGATTACAACCGCGTCTCGACCGGATACACCTTTCTGGTGCGAGAAGACGCACTGTAATCCCGAGAGCATGAAGACGGCCGCCAAGCGACTGGCGGCCGAACTGAATTTCTCGGCCGAGGAAATCATGACCATGCCGTATGCCGACGTGGTCTGGTGGCTTACAGACTGAGCTTGCATAGGGGGCTCCGATGGCAAGCAAACTAGCGTTAGCGCTGGTGATCGGCGGCACGGTCGCCTCATCGGTAGGCGCCGCGTTCAAGACGGTTGAAAACGGCATCCAGAAGCTGGAGGCCAAGGGCAACAGGGCCAAGGTGCTGAAAAGCACCATTGGCGAAACCATCAAGCTGCGCGAAGAATGGAAGCGCGCGCACGACAGTGGTGCTGCAGGCGCCGACAAGCTGTTACGCAAGCTGGACAGCAATCTGGATGCCCTGCGCAAGCAGGGTGTCGAGGTTGGCCGACTCAGTCGCGAGTATCAGCGCCTGGGCCGAGAGGCGCGAGCTGCCGATCTGCAGGTGAAGGGCCACCAGCAGCTGCAGGCGGGCAAGGATTCGTTCAAGTCAAACATTGGCAAGACGGTGGCGGCCACGGCCGCTGTCGCTGCGCCAACGATGATTAGCGCGAACTACCAGGCGATCATCCGTGACATTGCGATCAAGGCTGACATTGCCAACAAGCCCCAGGAGCAGCACCTCACCCGGACGGTGATCGATACGGCGGCCGATACCGGCATGGCCCGTAACGGCGTTGCCGACTTGGTCAACCAACTGGTCGGCGCCGGCATGGAGCTGGATAAGGCGCTGTCTTATGCGCCGGTGGCGGCTAAGTTCGCCATCGGTCAAGGCGCGTCGGGCGTTGATACGGCGTCGATGATTCAGGCGCTGGAACAAAACGCCAAAATCAGCGACCCGAAGGTTATGCAGCAGGCGCTGGAGGCCATCGCCTACCAGGGCCAGGCGGGGAGCTTTGAGGCCAGCGACATGGCCCGATGGTTCCCGCAGCTGCTGGCCAACATGGAAAAAAGCGGCATCACCGGAATAGACGCGGTGACTTCGCTGGGCTCCATGCTGCAGGTGCAGATGAAGACCGCCGGTAGCTCGGACGAGGCCGCCAACAACCTCAAGAACTGGATTGAGAAAATCGGCGCCGGCGACGTGGTCAAGGCCTACAAAGACGCCGGCATTGACTACCAGGGTTCGCTGAATACTGGCCTGCAGAAGGGCATGAACGTCATTGAGGCGTCCATGGCCCTGGCCATGAGATACGTCGAGGCGACCGATCCGGCTAAGGCCAAAAAGATCGAGGCGGCCAAGGCCAACATCAATAAGGAAGTCGACCCGGAGAAAGCCAGGGCCGCGCTGGAGGCTCTGGAGAAAACCCTGCGCACCGGCGATATTTTTGCTGACATGCAGGTCAAGGCGGCGCTGACCGCCTACGGGCAAAACCGGGGGCTGTATGAGGAACTAAAGGCCGACTCTCAAAAAGCCTCGGGCATCCTCGACAAGAACCTGGCGGAGCGCCGTGAAACCTCGGCCCAGCAATGGGCAGAGACGGTCCAGGCGGCCGACGACGCCATGCGCAGCATCGGCGATGCCATCCGCCCGGCCACCGACATGGCGGCCAAGGGGCTGACCGCTGTTGCCCAAGGCATTACGAAACTGTCGGACGGGTTCCCGGCGGTAGTGATGGGCATTGGCGGCGTTGTGGCGTCCATTTTGGCGTTCAAGACGGCGTCCAGTGCGTTCAAAATCGGGCGTGGTGTGCTCAATATCGCGCGCGGCCGCCGGCTGGGGCGTGCGAGTAGTCAAGACAATGTGGCTGCTGACTTGCCCAAAACCGGCAGCAAGGTGGTTGACGCTGGCCTGGATGCATTGGGCAAGGTGTTTGCCCCTCGCTCGACAGGTGCCGAGCCCGCCAATGATCCAGTAGTGGGGGGTAACGTTCCGCAGCGCGTGTTTGTGGTTAATGCCGATGCTTTTAGCAAGATCGGTGGGGCTGTCGGCAGTAGCGGCCCTGCCGGGCCTGCTAGGGGTAGTCGCAGAAGTCGTCGCCGTGAACGCCGTCGAGCGAAGAAAGGCGCCCCAGCCCGGCCTGCTGTAAAGGCCGACTTGCCTCCGGTACCTGCCGCTAGATCATCGACTCTTCCGGTGGCCGCAACCGTGTTGGCTGAAACCAACGAGCTGGGGAAAGTCGCTCGCTCGGTTCGAGGTGTGGCACGTCTCGCAAGGCGATTGCCTGGCGGCAATGTCGTGGATGCGGGCGCAGCGGCGATCGATGTGGCACTCAATGCAACGACCAAGGATGAAAAGGCCGAAGGCTACGGCGGAGCCGCTGGCAGCTTGGCAGGCACGCTTGCGGGAGCAGCTGCAGGTGCAGCAATCGGTTCGGTTGTACCCGTCATCGGTACCGCTGTTGGCGGCGCTGTTGGTGCTGTGTTGGGCGGCATGGGTGGCGAGTCGTTCGGTATTTGGCTCGGCAAGCGCTGGTTTGGTGATGAGCAGCTCGAAGGGGAGGGCAGGCAGGTTGCCCCCGTGTTAGATGCTGCGGAGCGTGATCAAGCCAAATCTGTTTCGCCGGCGGCTACGCCGGTGGTGGTTCCACCTGCAGCGCCGCCTGCAGTACGCGTGACAGCGCCCAAAGCAACGCCGACCGCGCCAGTGGTGGTCGACAACCAGGATCCGGTCGTCGTGCCATCTGCAGCGCCTGCAGTACCCGTGACAGCGCCCGAGGCAACGCCTGCAGCGCCTGTGGTGGTCGACAACCGGGATTCGGTCGCCGTGCCATCGCCGGCGCCGGCCGCGCCTGCCTTGGGCGATGCCGTGCGTGGGCAGGCCAAGCCTTTTGCGCCGGCGGCCGCGCCGGTGGTGGTGCCACCTGCGGCCGCGCCTGTAGTACGCGTAACAGCACCCACGGCAACGCCGACAGCGCCTGTGGTGGTCGACAACCTGGATCCGGTCGCCGTGCTATCGCCGGCGCCGGCGGCGCCCGCCCTGGGCGATTTCGTGCGCCCCCAGACCAAGCCTGTTGCGCCGGCGGCCGCGCCGGTGGTGGTACCACCTGCAGCAGCGCCTGCACTACGTGTGACAGCGCCCAAGGCTACGCCGACAGCGCCTGTGGTGGTCGACAGCCGGGGTCCGGTTGTCGCGCCATCGCCGGTGCCGGTTGCTCCCGCCTTGGGCGATGCCATGCGCACCCTGGCCAAGCCTGTTCCGCCGGCGTCCGCGCCGGTGGTGGTCCCACCTGCGGCCGCGCCTGCAGTGCGTGTGGCAGCACTCAAGGCAACGCCGACCGCGCCAGTGGTGATCGACAACCGGGATCCGGTCGCCGTGCCATCGCCGGCGTTGGCGGCGCCTGCCCTGGGCGATGCCGTGCGTGGCCAGGCCAAGACTGTTGAGCCGGCGTCCGCGCCGGTGGTGGTGCCGCCTGCGACCGCACCTGCAGTGCGAGTGACCGCGCCCGCGCCCAAGACAACGCCGACAGCACCTGTGGTGGTCGACAACCGGGATCCGGTCGCCTCGCCACTGCCGGCGCCGGCGGCGCCCGCATTGGGCGATGCAGTGCGCAGCCAGCCCAAGCCCAGCATGCCGGCCCCTGTGCCGCTGCTGGTCAATCCAGTTGTCATGCCGGCACCGCGCGAGCCAATGGCCAAGGCGGCACCGGTGGCGCCCCTGGTGCTGGTCGCGCCTGCGCCCAAGGCCGCTCAGAGCGTACCCGCTCAAGCAGCCCCACAGCCGGCACCCCGGGCGGATGGGTTGGGCGACCTGGTTCGCGACTTGGCGGCTAGGTCGAAGCCACCGGCACCTCGGTTACCAGAGCCAGCCAAGCCGGCCACGGCTACCCCGGTGAAGCCGCCTGCGCCGAAGGTGGACATGACCTTTACCTTCGCGCCGCATATGCCCATCACGGTGCATGGTGATGTCAAAGAACCCGAACAGGTCGTGCGTGAGATTGAGGCGCCATTGCGTCGCAAGTTCGATGAATGGGCGCGGGAAGTGCAGGCGCGCATTGCATCGGTCCAGCTGTACGACCAACCACACGTTTAAGGAGGGGTTATGCCCTACATGGAGCAGCTGGAATCATCCCTTTCCGGGTTGGTTGCAGCTGGGGAGGCTGGGCGCAAGGGCATGGACGGCATGCTGGCCCCGCTCAATGGCGCCATTGGCAGCATCACCGGCGCCGCGTCGGAGCTGGAAAACATTCCGTTTGTGGGTGGCGAGGCCGGTGCCAAGCTGGGCCGGATCGTGCGCAGTATCAACGTGGCGCAGTCCCAGGTGGGGAAAGTGGCGTCGACCTATAGTCGAGCCGTCACCGGCGCTGCCCAGGTGCAGGAGCGCCTCGGCACGTTCAAGACGATGGCGGCCAAGGTCACGGCCGAGGCCGGGCGGGTGGCGGGGCTGGTGAGCCCGTCACTGGCCAACATCCTGCCCACGGGCGGGCTGCTGGGTTCGTCCACGCCGCTGCCCGAGGCGGTGGCGCCGTTCCCGCACCTGCTGATTATCCAGCCGCATGACCCGAAAAAGCATCCGTATTACTTCAACCTGGACACCGCAGCCTTTGACGAATTGCGCCGGCAGGCGTCGTTCCGCTGGGCTGGCCAGGAGCGCCTGCGCCGCAGTGTGGCGCAGCAGGCGGTCGGCCTGGGTGAGGAAAAAATCACGCTCAAGGGCGCGATCTTCCCGCACCACAAGGGCGGCATTAAGCAACTGAACGTGCTGCGCAGCATCGGCCGCAACCTGCAGGCGTTGAAGCTGGTCACGGGCTATGGCGAGGTGCTGGGCGACTGGTGCCTGGTGAGCGTGGACGAGGAACAAAGCCACCTGCTGTCCGGCGGTATCCCCCGGAAACAAGGCTTCACCCTGGAGTTTGTGAGCTATGGCAACGACCTGCAGAACGTCTGACGGGGATCTGCTGGATGTGATCTGCCAGCATTATTACGGCAACCTCAACGGCACCGTCGAGGCTGTGCTGGAGGCCAACCCGGATCTGGCCAGGGAGGCGCAGCCGTACCGCGCCGGCCTGCTGATCCAGCTACCCGACCTGTCGGCACCTGCGGTCGAGCTGCTGCAGCTGTTCGACTGATCCGCGTTACGCGTAACGAACCCCGCCCCGTGCGGGTTTTTTTGTTCCTGGAGCAAGCATGAAACCGACGTATCGAATCATCGCGGATAACAAGGACATTACCCCGCTGATCAATGACCGCCTGTTGCTGCTGCGTATTTCGGACAAGCCTGGCATGGAGTCGGACGAGTTCGAGCTGCGCATTGACGACCGCGACCAGGCCGTTGCACTACCGGGCCGTGGCGGCCGGGTGGAGGTGCTGCTGGGCTATGAGGGAAAGCCCATCAAGCGCATGGGTGCCTTCACGGTCGATGAGGTGCAGCTGTCCGGCCCGCCGGACACCCTGACCATTCGCGGCAAGGCCAGCGACATGCGCGGCAGTGGCAAGACCGTGCGCAGCGGCAGTTGGGAAAACGTGTCGCTGTCGCAGATCGTCAACGAGGTGGCCAAGCGCAACGGCTGGGAGCCGGTGTGCCCGGTCACTACCAAAGTCGAGCGCGTCGACCAGCGCAACGAGTCGGACTTTAACTTTGTCACGCGCCTGGCCAGGCAGTACGACAGCACCGCCAAGGTGGCCGAGGGGCGGCTGCTGGTCATGCCCCGGCAGGACGGAAAAAGCACCAGCGGCAAGGCGCTGCAGGTCGTGCCCATCAACAAGACCGATGTAGAGCGGTACCAATTCCGCCTCGGTGACCGTAGCACGCAAAAGGCTGTGAAGACCCAGCACCAGGACCAGAAAACCGGTGCCCTGCAGGTGGTCCAGCTGGACAACGGCGAGGCGCCCAGCGGCCTGCCCCCGGTCCATACCGACCGCCATATCTACCCCAACAAGACCGCCGCCGAGCAGGCCGCCAAGGCGCGTCTGGCAGCGTTCAACCGCAGCACCGCCAGTGTGCGCCTGGAAATGGCAGGGCGTACTGATCTGTTCGCGGAATGCACGATCAACGCCCAGGGCTTCAAGGTCGGCCTAGATGGCGAGTATCTGGTGGACAGCGTCGAGCAGACGTTTACCCAGTCCGGGTGGACCACGACGGTGGAGTGCAACGGCGGCAAGAAGGGCAAGGCCAAGGCCTCGGGCAAGAAGAAGAAAGACGACACCAAGCCGCTCAAGGTTGAGCAGCTCTAATCCCCTCGGCCACTTTCGGCCCTCACTGGAGAAACCCATGGCTATCTCAGTTCAACAGTTACAAAAGATCTACCCGAACGCCGGCCCGAAAGCCGGCGATTTTGTTCCCGGCCTCAACGCCACCATGGGTAAGTTCGCCATCATCACACGCCTGCGTATGGCTGCGTTCCTGGCCCAGATAGGGCATGAGTCGGGCCAGCTGCAGTACGTGCGTGAGCTCGGCAGTGACAGGTACCTGTCGAAGTACGACACCGGGCGTTTGGCCCAGCGTCTGGGCAACACGCCTGACGCAGATGGAGATGGCCAGCTCTTTCGAGGGCGTGGCCTCATCCAGGTAACAGGCCGGTTCAACTACGAAGCCTGCAGCGAGGCTCTGTTCGGTGACAGCCGTCTGCTCAATACACCGGAGCTGCTTGAGCATCCAGTCTATGCATCAATGTCGGCCGGCTGGTTCTGGCAGAAGGAGGGGCTGAACAGCCTGGCCGACAAGGGCGACATGCTGGCCATCACGAAGCGGATCAACGGCGGTACCAACGGCCTGGATGATCGCATGGCGATCTACAAGCGAGCCCTTGAGGTGCTGCATTGATCGGTTGGGGCGGTCGCCTGATCGCCGTGGCGACCTTGGCGCTCGCTTGTGCCATCGGCGCCCGGGCAGTCTGGATATGGCAGGCGAACGCCTATGGGAAGAAGCTCGCCGAGCAGGCTGACGACTACCGAAAGCAGCTGGCGGCGAAGGATCGCCTCCACGGCCGTGAACGTGAGGAGGCTGCTGCGGCTGCGCTCAACCAACTGGCAGAGCAGCAGGATGCGCGCCGCGTGCTGGAGGCTCGCCTGCAGGATCAGACCAAAACGCACTGGAAGGAAATGAACGATGCTCAACAAGCTCAGGCTCGTCTGCGTGACCGGCTTGCTACCGCTGATCTGCGGTTGTCAGTCCTTGTCGACACCGGAGCCCTTGCCGCCCAGGGTTGTGACCGTGGGATGCGAGAAGCCACCAGCACCGGAGGCGTGGTACATGGCGCCATACGCGCCCAACTTGACCGAACGCATGCTCAACGAATTGTCGCCATCACCGATGAAGGCGACCGCGGACTGATCGCGCTGCAGGCCTGCCAGGCCTACGTCCGCGAAGTCACAAAGTGAAAAGAGGCGAGCCGGGTGGATGCGCCAACATCCAGCCCGGCCCGCCGAACCCGCAGACCCTTCCTGCAAGTCCAGCCGTGGCCTCTGCCTTGTGCACAAAGCGCGGCGAGCCTAACACCTGTTTATCCATACAGTAAAGACTTGCATGCCTATGACCTCTCCAATCATTCCTTGGATGGGTGGCAAACGCCGCCTGGCCGACCGCTTGATCCCTCTTTTCCCCCCTCATGAATGCTATGTCGAAGTCTTCGCCGGCGGAGCCGCGTTGTACTTCATGCGTCCCCAGCCCGCCCCGGTGGAGGTGCTGAATGATCTCAATGGTGACCTAGTCACCCTTTACCGCGTTGTGCAGAACCACCTGGAGGAGTTCGTTCGCCAGTTCAAGTGGGCACTCAGCTCTCGCCAGATCTTCGAGTGGCAGAAGATGACCCGTCCCGAAACGCTGACGGACATCCAACGTGCTGCCCGGTTCTTCTACCTGCAGCAGCACGCTTTCGGTGGCAAAGTCACAGGGCAGACGTTCGGTACTGCAACCACCGGGCCGGCCATCAATCTGTTGCGTATCGAGGAGAACCTATCCACCGCGTGGCAACGACTCGCCGGCACATACGTCGAGAACCTGTCTTGGCTTGCTTGCGCCGAGCGCTACGATCGAGCGCACACGTTCTTTTACATGGACCCGCCTTATTGGCAGACCGCCGGCTATGGCGTCGATTTCCCGTTCGAGGAATACGAGCGCATGGCGGAATTCATGCGGCGCTGCAAGGGCAGGGTGATGGTCAGCATCAACGACCATCCAGACATTCGGCGTGCATTTGAAGGCTTCCACTTCAAGTGTCTGGATATCCGCTACAGCAATACGAACCAGCGTCAGGGTAAGGCCGATGTGACGGGAGAACTGGTTATCATGAATTGGGACCCAGCCCCGCTAGGGCAACTGTTCTGATACCTGCACAGGCTCAATGAGCTCAGCTCCCTGATTGCGCACATTGCCAACCAGCTTGCTCACTGGATGCCACTTGAAGTCGCCGGCTGGGCGGCAGCCCAGCTGTGCGATCTCTTCGGCGCGCGCTGCTGTTGTAGTTGGATCTATCCATTCCCTGGCCAGCTCGGGCCTTAGGACAAGTGGCTTGCGGTCATGGATATCGATCATGCCTTGGTCGGCTGCGGCGGTGATAATCACAAACCCGTCGCGGTCGTCGGGCTCAATCCCTTCATGCACTTCAGCCAGTGCTGCGAAGAACAGCGGCTCATCGTCTGCAGCCGTAATGTAATAGGGCTGTTTCCGCTTCGGATCGGCTGGGTCGGGTATCCACTCGAACCAGCCGTTAGCCGGTGCGAGAGCACGGCCTACTGGCCATAGCGCCTTGAAAAATTTCCCCGTCATCACTGTCTCGGCCCTTGCATTAATCGGGTCGGGACGCTTCCCCTTCGCCCAAAAGGGCGCCCATCCCCATTTGACTTGATCCACCCGCAGCCCTGCAGCGCTATGCCGGATCAGCTCGACCCGTGTTGATGGCGCGACGTTATAGCGGTTGATCCGCTCATGGTCATAGCCATTGATCACCACCAGGTCGAGTGCCAGCTGCCTGAGGTAAACATCCATTGCCTCGTAGATCGAGTACCTTCCGCACATACCCACCTCTAACGTTTATCGGGATCCTCTCGCTCAGACATTGACCGGAGCGCGATCTATCAGTTAACTGTATGTTTATACAGTTTGCCGAGTCCGTCCATCATGTCCATCACATTTCTGGGAACGCCAATCAGTGGTCCCACGCAGTTACCGGTGTATTCGTTCCGCGTGCCGGCAGGCTTCCCTTCGCCGGCGGCGGATCACCTTGAGCGGCACATTTCCCTGGACGAGCTATTTGATCTTCGGGCACCGCATATGTACCTCGTGCAGGTTGAGGGTGACAGCATGCAGGGTGCCGGCATTTATTCCGGGGATTTGCTGATCGTAGACCGTAGTCGTGATGCCGAGCACGGTGACATCGTGATAGCGGCCATCAACACGGAGCCGGTGTGTAAGCGGCTATACCGGCGTAATGGTGTGGTGATCCTGCAGTCTGAAAACCCAGCCTATCCACCGAGGTATGTGATGGAAGGTGATGACCTGGTGATCTGGGGCGTGGTCCGCTACAGCGTGCGCGATCATGCGCAGTGACCAAGTGTTTGCGTTGATTGACTGCAACTCGTTCTATGCGAGCTGTGAGCGAGTGTTCCGGCCAGATCTGGCCAGGACGCCCATCGTGGTGCTGAGCAACAACGACGGCTGCGTGATCGCCAGGTCGTATGATGCGAAGCCGTTCGTCAAAATGGGCGAGCCTTACTTCCAGTGCAGGGACAAGCTGCAGCGGCACGGCATTGTGGCCTTTTCATCAAACTATGCGCTCTACGGCGATATGAGCGAGCGTGTGATGTCGCTGATTGAATCAATGGTACCGGCGGTAGAGGTGTATTCGATCGATGAGTGCTTTGCCGATTTGACCGGGGTTCAGGGCGGCCTTACCGCGTTCGGTCGCCAAATCCGGGCCAAGGTGCTCAAGTGCACCAGCATCCCGGTAGGGATAGGTATTGCCCGTACCAAGACGCTTGCGAAGCTGGCCAACCACACCGCGAAACGCCTGCAGGCGCAGACCGGAGGCGTGGTCGATATCTGCGACCCGTTCAAGCGGGACTGGGTGTTGCGTAACACCGAGGTCAAGGAAGTCTGGGGGATAGGCCGGCGGATGACGGCGCATCTTGAGGCGATGGGAATTCGCACCGCGATGGACTTGGCCAAGACGGACCCGTGGGCGCTGCGCCAGAAGTTCAGCGTGGTCGTTGAGAAGACAGCCAGGGAGCTGGCCGGCACACCGTGCCTTGAACTTGAGGAGGCTGCCCCGCCTAAGCAGGAGATCTGCTGCAGCCGAATGTTCGGCAAGCGCCTGACTGAATTGGCGCCGATCAAGCAGGCGGTAGCCAGCTATGCCGGTCGGGCGGCCGAGAAGCTACGGAGGCAGGGTTCTGTGTGCAAGCGTATACGAGTGAGCATCCGCACGGGCATGTTTAACCCGGACGAAGCCAAGTACGCCAAGGGCGTTCTGGTGGAGCTGCCGTATCCCACCAATGATACGTTGCTGCTCACTAGGGCGGCTACCGAAGCGGTCGAGCAGGTCTACCGGCCAGGGTATCGATACAGTAAAGCTGAGGTGCTGCTGGTAGATCTGCGGCAGCCAGGCGATTTCACCGATGACTTATTCGCGGTGACGCAGCCGGTGGCCTGCGACCGGCTGATGTCGGTGCTAGACGAGATAAATGGGAGGTATGGCCGGGGGACGATGCGTTCGGCCAGCGTCCCCCACACCCCCGATTGGGGGATGCGTCGTGAGATGATGAGCCTATCCTATACCACGCAGATCAATCAGTTATGGCGGGTGCGATGAGAGCGCCGGATGTGGAGAGATTCCCCGATGGAAGGGCTGAAAAAGTGAAATACAGTGTCCGTTCTAGACAAGGGTTAGCGTAGAATGCCGTCCGCTAGGAGGGCCTATTCCCATGATTGATGCAGTTGACCTTTTCTGTGGCGCCGGCGGCCTCACTGCCGGATTGAGAAAGACCGGCATTACAGTCCATGCGGGATACGACATTGAGCGTCAGTGCGAGTTTGCTTATAGGGAAAATAACAATGCGGCGTTCGTTGCGAAGGATGTAAAAAATGTAACGGCTGAGGAGTTGATCGGATGGTATCGTTCCGAGAAATATCGACTGCTCGCTGGTTGCGCGCCTTGTCAGCCTTTTTCAACTTATAATCAAGGTAAAGACACTCGCGATGATCGTAAGTGGCCTCTTTTGTACGAGTTTCGCCGGTTGATTCGCGAAACGGAGCCGCATCTAGTTACAATGGAAAATGTCCCTGATGTAACTAAGCATGAGGTCTATCATGATTTCGTTTATGGTCTAAAGGACTTGAACTATCATGTGTGGGAGGGGCGTATCTCTTGCACGGACTACGGGCTTCCACAGCGGCGTCGTCGACATGTTCTATTGGCATCCAAATTGGGTGAAATAGAAATGATCGCGCCTACCCACTCAGATCGGCCGGTTACTGTGGCAGATGTGATCGGTAGTCTGCCCAGAATCGCGGCGGGTGAGTGTGATAAAAATGACCCGCTCCATCGAGCGGCCACATTATCCCCTTTAAATATGAAGCGAATTCTTCGTTCTATGCCCGGGGGGACGTGGCGGGACTGGCCAGCTGAATTAGTGGCAGAGTGTCATAAAAAAGCTAGCGGGAAAACTTATGCGAGCGTTTATGGTCGTATGCGTGCAGATGAGCCAAGCCCAACAATGACGACGCTTTGCTACGGTTTTGGCAATGGGCGTTTCGGACATCCTGATCAAGCAAGGGCGATCTCGCTCCGCGAAGCAGCAATATTGCAATCATTCCCCCCTGAGTATGTTTTCCTACCTCCCCAAGAGATAACATTCAAAGCAGTTGGTCGTATGATCGGTAATGCCGTGCCGGTTCGGCTAGGTGAAGTGATTGGAGAAAGCTTGATGAGCCATGTGAAAAAATATGGTGCGCCAGCTACATGAGCCTTAGTGGAGCGACATGCACCCAATAGGGTGCATGTGATCAGAATATTTTTGTCAAGAGAGTCGAGCCACAACCTTGTCGATCCGATCTAGCTCTTTGTTGCTATCTATGTACGCTTGATAAGCTTTTAGCGCACTGTCGATAAGATTGTCGAAATGAACTATGCGTGAGCCCGGTGAGATCGCCTCTAGCATATTGGTCACACGTTGCTGGTTATACCCCTCGTCAACCAAGGGAGGGCCGATGACAAATACGACTTCGATCTTTTCTCCATGCCTCCCCTGCGCGGCTAGAATTTTCTGAAGCTTGTCAACGTAGAGCATTCCTTGTTGTTGCAGTTCAAGAATACCCATTCGTCTGTGAGCGCGCTTTAGCTCCACAATTATGTGCGTGCCCAGAACAGTGCGGTATTTTATATCGACGCGCCCTAAGCTTTCTTTAACAGTCAGGTCTTCAACTACCACTCCCTCCTGCATTAGGCGTGTCTCTATAAGTTCGGACCCGTCCGCGCGTTCCCAGGTGGAGTCAAGAAGCCACATGTGATCAAAGAGGTGTTGTTGTAAGGCTCTTTCTTTCTGATCCTCGTCTACGATTTTATTGAAGACTCTTATCACCTCAATTCTTGACTTGATTATGTCGCGATATAGAGATGCCTCAAGGGTATCTCGTTGAGCAATGAGTGGGATAAGTTTGTCTGCGCCGATTTCAACCGCATTTATAAGTTCGTGGACTGTGCCCTTTAATTTGAGGCGTTCGAATGCCATGATGCTATCTCTCAGCACCATTCTTCTGTCTTCAGCGTCATCAATAGGAAGGCTGTTGACCTTCGATAGGAGCGCTTTGGCTTGGTCTCTATAACTCTCGTCAAGCGAATCAAACCACTCTTTGATAACCGGATGTTCTTCAGCGATTTCTAGGGCGCCAAACTCTCGGCGCCATTTAGCCCATTGAGGTTCGATTTTGGAAAGTAGAGCTTTTAGGTAGGCGGACATAGCCGCAGATCTGGGGTCGCTTTCTTGAATGCGTTGACGGTCGCTTGTTGCTATATCGTCATCGCTGTCAAAGTCTAAGAAATCTGCCTCTAATTGACCAGTGAGATATTTTGTATAGAGGCGTCCATCGTTTATGTTGTCAAGAATGTTTTCTTGAATTAGGCGGCCGTGCGCCATGAGTACTATTGAGTTTAAGTTGTTATTGTCAGCATCAACCAGCATCTTGGGTTTCACGGCAGTGCCAATCCATCCTCGTACGACCCATGCTGGATCCCAACCTTCTAAACGGTTGGGGAGAGTGGATTCTGCTTTGAGGCTTGGGGCGGCAGCACTACGGGACACATCTACTTCACCGATGTGCCAGATGTATTCTACTGCACGTATATCGTCCCTATCTGCCGCTGTAACGGGAGATCCGTCGATCAAGACCGAGAAATCGCTACTGCCAACTACGGAAAAGCGTCGGGCGAGTCGACGGCGTAGAGCAACCAGAGTGGAAGGGACTCTTCCTTTTTTTAGTTCGGATAGAACAATTTTTGTGCCAGTGGTGACGTTTAGTTCTGCTTCTGTCATCGCGTCTGGAACATAGCGACTTTCTTTACCGTTTATCGCTTCTCTGATGTTAGAGACGGCCATGCGTAATCCGTGGCGCTCGTTATTTTTAATCGATTGAACGGATACACTTTCCGCAATTGAAAATAATGACAACTTGCCCAGGCCTTTTCGTCCCATGACATGTCGCCCAAGCGCGGTAGTGGTGCTTTCTTGAATTCGTCGTCTGTATCCAACCTTCAAGAATTTGTCGTTCATGTCTTTGATGGTCATGCCGATGCCATCATCTGTAATTGTGATTTGTTGTTTGCTTTGGTCGTAATCAATGGTTACTTTAAGGGCGTCGGCATCCCAGGCGTTCGCAACGATTTCTGTCAGAACAGCAGCTACGTTGCTGTAAAGATTGATTCCCAAATGATCCAGAACATTGAGATCAATTGTCATTTCATAAGGGGAGTTCACAAGCATTCCTTACTCTGAAGTGATTTGAAATTAACTGTCAAGCTAAAGGTCGCTAGCAGTTAGTCCGTCAAATTTTGTTTGAAGTTGGCGCGCTCCAACTGGTTTTGAAGCTTCGTGGCTAAATCAATATAAGAGCGTACAGATTCTTGGGTTGGTTCGGGCGCGACAAGATGTGCGACATCATTTCTTAGGCGGCGTAACTCATGAAATAGGGTGGCATCGTCTTGATCAAACTTCCCAATGCTCACCAAGGCTTTTGGTAAGCTGGCAGCTGGTATGTACCTTGTTTGATCCGAGTCCGCAGCACTTTGAGAATTTAAAATGGTGGCGCGGGCTGCCGCCTCCAGTCGTACCCATGATTCTAAAATTGCAGAGCGCGGATGAAGCTGGCCAAGTTGAATTAAAAACTCACTTGATGCCTTAGCTATCGGGCTAATCGTTTGAGCACTTCCGGTTGAACGAGCTAGAGCTCTGAGTTGTTGAATATCTCGATCAAATTCAGCTTCAACCGGGCCAGCTTTAAACTTGCTGAGGAAGGGAACGATGCTCTTCAATTCGCTCTTGAACGTCAGCAGGATAATGGTGGTCGCCGTCGGCCATACCAACGATTCTATGAGGCTAGCGATGAAGGTGAGCCAGTCCATGTCGAGACCTAACGCCGGATATCGTGTGAGCTTAGCTTGCGCCGTCTCATTGGCGCAAAAGATTTCACTTACCCATGCTTTGAGCGTGGTTGTTGGCAGGCCGCTGGGTTACGAAACGGTGAAGAGTAGGTGGGCATAGCCTAGCGAATGGTACAAAAATGGTACGCGCCCAAGCGGTAGCTCACACAGGGCCCAGAAAATCAGGTGTTAGAGAAGAATCAGCCCAATCCATCATAGGGGCAACGCTGAACCGTCGGAACGGCTTCGCACATTGCATCTCAGCTGATTCTTGAGGCCTCTGACACACGTATCTGATACCCGGCGTGGTTGCCCGACGCCGGGAGTGTTGGGGAATGGGCATAACAGCTTGGCCTGCGATGCGTCTGGCCCTGTGATGGTTTGCGTTGCCCGCTACCCAAGGCCAGACTTACTTCAACGGCACATACACATCCGTCTCCCACTGCTCCAGCGGCGTTTCCGGATACACACTCAGGTACTGAAAGAACAACGGATGATCCCGCAGCTCTTCATGACTCGACGGCAACCAGTCCCGATAAAGCGGATAAATGGTCTCACCAATGTAGTCAGGCGAGCCGGTATGCCGAATCACGGCACAACGCCCCGCTGGGATGACCCGTTCGTGCACGCCGAAATCATTGGGCTTTACAGCCTCGTCCATCTCGCCACACACGGCAAAGCGAAAGGCGTGGGCGGGGGTGGTGTCGGGGTTGTCGTAGGGGATGCCGAAGGTGCGGCTGGTCGCGACGGGCGATTGGCCGCTGTGCATGCGCCATTGGCGAAAGCGCGCAACGCTTTCGCCGACCAGGCTTGGCGCCCCTCGGTGTTCAAGCGCGGCCACGCGGGTTTCGGCGAAATCCACGATACGGATCTGCATGGTGATACTCCTGGTTAAGTGAGGCACAACGAACACCGCACTCCAGGCCTGCCAGTTCGGGGCCTTGGCAAAAACGCTCGGCGCCATGCCGAAGGCACGCTTGAACGCCCTGGAAAAGGCTTCGGGGCTTTCGAAGCCGGCGCCGAATGCGGCTTCCAGTACGGGCGTTGTGGGCGAGGCGACCAGTTGATGCGCCGCACGTCGAAGCCTCATCAGTTGCACATACCGTGTAACCGGAACGCCCATGTATGCCGTGAATTGCCGATGAAAGTGAAACGGCGAGAAGTTGGCGATGCGGCTCAGGGCATTCACCGACAGGTCGCCTTCAAGGTGGCTGTCGATATAGGCAAGCACGGCTTCGAACCGTTTTGCGTAGGTCGGGTTGTGCTGTGAGTCAGTCAACGAACGGAATCTCCGGAAGGTGCGGTGAGCGCTAGCATCCGTTGTTCAGGCATCGAAGTGCCTAGCCGTGATTGCTCAATCAGGGAGGGGCTTGACCATCGTGTTGGATGATACTGGCTTTGTGGGGTGGCGGATTAACCGCAATGCCGGTCAGTCAGCCGTCAGCACTACAGGCTGTGTACCAAGGGGCAGCAGAGTCGACATGAAGGTGTTTCTGCTTCTTGGGCAGAAACGGTGTATCAAGCGTGCCCAGCGCGATTGAAACCCAATCGGCAAACTCACCCTGGGAACGTGACCAGAACAGGCTAGAGCCGCACTCGGCGCAAAACTCGCGCACTACGGTGGGTGAGGAGGCAAAGGCCTTGAGGCTGGCAGCGCCGCGCAGTATTCGCAGCCCGCTGCGTGGAACGCTGCCGTATGAGGCGAAGGCGGCCCCGTGGCTTTTGCGGCACTGGCTGCAGTGGCAATGGCTTACTGCCTTGGGTGGGGTAAGTAGCAGGTAACTGACCGCTGCACACAGGCAGCTTCCTTGATAGGCCTCTTTCACTGGCGCTTCCGTGCAGGTGGAAAGCGCCAGCGTAACTGCCCCGGCTTGATCCGTCGACTGGCCAGGGCGGCCTGTTGGCCGCTTTTCAGTGCTGCGCGCTATCCACCGCGATGCTTTCACCGGAAACGTCGGCATGCCTGGCACTGCGATCGGCAATGGCGTAATGAATCAACCCGCCCAAACCGGCGCCGAAGAACCACGAGAACTGCGACAGCGTGTCGAACGCCGGCACCAGCGCCAGCACGATGGCGATCAGCGCAGCGGGGATGAACGCCGCTACGGCGCGCAGGTTGACCCCGCCCTTGTAGTGGTAGGCGGCCTCGGTGCTTTCGCTGTACAGCTGCGGCAGGTTCACGCGGCTGCGACGCACCAGGTAGTAGTCGGTGACGATGATGCCGTACAGCGGGCCGAGCAGGGCGCCCAGGCCGCCGAGGAAATACACGATCACCGACGGGCTGTTGTACAGGTGCCAAGGCAGAATCACCACCGCGATGCCGGCGCTGAGCAGGCCCGCGCGGCGGAAGTTCAGCAGGTTCGGGGCCAGGTTGGCGAGCACGTAGGCCGGGGCGACGAAGTTGGCCATGATGTTCACCGCCACGGTGACGATCAGGAAGGCCAGGCAGGCCAGCACCAAGCCGGCGGTGTTGGGGATGGCGGCGACGATTTCGGTGGGGCCCTGCACCAGCTTGCCGTCGATGCTGAACTGCGCACCGGCGAGTACCACGGCAATCAGCGCGAAGCCGAGCATGTTCACGGGCAGGCCCCAGAAGTTGCCCACGCTGATGGTGCGCCGGTCTGGGCAGTTGCGGGTGAAGTCGCAGAAGTTGAGGATCATGGTGCCGTACAGCGAGACCCACAGGGCGGCGGCACCGAGCACTTTCAACCACATTGTCGAGCCGGTCGGTGCGTTGCCGCTGGACCAGGCAATCGACAAGCCACTGCGCCAGTACATCCAGCCCGCCAGGCAGGCGAAGGCGACCAGGATGATCGGCCCGGTGATGGACTCGAAGCGGCGGACCATTTCCATGCCGTAGGCGAAGATCGCCACCTGCACGCACCAGATGCCGAGGAAGGTGACCCAACCCAGTGTCGACAGGCCAAGGATTGCGTTCTGATCGTATGCCTTGAGGTCTGGCACGATGGCGGTGAGCAGCACGCGCAGCACGACCGAGGCGAGGTACGTCTGGATACCGAACCAGGCAATGGCGATCACCGCGCGGATCAGGGCCGGGATCTGTGCACCGTGGATGCCGAAGCTGATCCGGCACAGGACGGGGTAGGGCAGGCCGGTTTTCTGGCCCATGTAGCCAGACAGGTTCATCAGGCCGTAAATCACCAGCGCGCCGAGGGCGAAGGCGCCAAGGATTTGCGCGCCGCTCAGGCCCAGGGCGAACAGGCCGATGGCGAAGGAGTAGTTGGCGATGTTGTGCACATCGTTGGTCCACAGCGCAAACAGGCTGTAGCGCCCCCAGGTGCGATTTGCCGCGCGGGTTGGCGCGAGGTCGGCGCTGTACAGGCGCGGGCTCAATGCCAGTTGAACGGGCTCGGCCGTTTCGACGGGTATCGCGTCAAGGTGGCCAACATCGGAACGTGAAATCGACGCCATCGGAACTCCATGATGGTTGTGTACTTTTATTGTTGGACTTGTATACAAACAAGATTCGTACCAACCCGCAGGTTTCATCGAGTTTGCCGTTTCCGCGCCGTTTTGCTGCCTTTTGTCGTGATGAACCGGGCCTTGAAGTGGGAAGCTCGTGCACATTCTTGGGCGCAGTTGTTACCACCCGCGCAGGTTGGTGCTGTGAACGGCTGGCTTTGCGGGGAATGTTCCGACTAAGCTGGGGGCAGGGTTCTAACGGGGGCTGTTCGATGTTGCATGTACCGCTCGGACTGGGTCTGTTACTGGCCGTCGCCTTGGTTGAAGCGGCCCCCCTGCAGGTCCCCACCCCGGCCCAACTCAGGAGCCAGCTCGACAGCCTCAAACCTGGGCAGTTTCTCTGGTACCCGCAGGTCTCGCCGGTGGGGCCGGTGACTGTCGTGGTCAGCCTTACCGAGCAACGTGCCTATGTGTACCGCAACGGCATCGCCATCGGCGTCAGCACCGTGAGCAGCGGCAAGCCAGGCCGCGAAACCCCCACCGGGGTATTCAGCATTCTGCAGAAAAAGGTCGAGCATAAATCCAGCCTCTACAACAGCGCGCCGATGCCTTACATGGAGCGCCTGACCTGGGACGGCATTGCCCTGCACGCTGGCCACCTGCCGGGGTACCCCGCCTCGCATGGTTGCGTGCGGCTGCCCATGGACTTTGCCAAAAAGCTGTACGAAGTGACCGGTTTCAGTTCGACCACGGTCATCGTTTCCGACACCCACAGTGCACCGGTGGAGGTCTACCACCCCGGGGTGCTGGCGCCCACGGTCAGCGAGGGTAAAGCCCAAGGCCCGTTGGTCTTGAGCAACCAACAGTTCTGGAACGACCCCGACCCGACGGCAGGGCCGCTGTCGATCCTGATCAGCCGCGCCGACTTGCGCGCCTATGTGTTTCGCGGTGGCCAGCTGGTTGGCTCGGCACCGGCACTTTCGCTTGAAAGCAGCCAGCATCGCAGCGGCATGGCGGTGTATTCCCTGCTGCAAAAGCCATCCGCCCCGGCACTCGATGGCGCGCTACCCTTGCATTGGTCGGTGGTGGGCCTGAGCAACCCGGAGTACGGGAACACGCCTTATGAACAATTGGGCCAATTGAGCATCAGCCCGGAATTCCGCCGCCATTTGCGGGCGGCGATGGACGTTGGCACGATGCTGGTGATCACCGACTGGGCGTCCACCCGGGATACCCGCAGCAATGGACAATTCACGGTAATCAGCACCGAAGGCAGTGAAGATGTTAAACCATTGGTCAAGAAATGATCGGCAATGCCGCAGGAATCAAGCAAAGTAGCCGCTTTTGGCTGCAATCATGGCAACAACGGTCACGTTTTCATCAAGGTAATCCATGTCGATCTTCAAACCATTGCGGGGAGCCGCGCGGCTCTCGTTGGCCAGTATTGGCCTGTTTTTCCTCGGCGCCTGGCAAGCCGCCCACGCGCAACCGCTGCCGAGTGCCGCCGAGCTGCAGCAGTTGGCCCCGAGCGCCAGCCTGTCGACCCTGGCCCTGGCACTCACCGCCTACGCATGCGCCAGTCACAGCGACGCGGACAAGTTGCTGACGGTGATCGACTACTCCAAGGCCTCGCGTGACAAACGCTTGTGGGTGTTCGACCTGCGTGCCAGGAAGCTGTTGTTCGAGGAATGGGTCGCCCATGGCAAGAACAGCGGCGCCGATGTACCGACTGCGTTTTCCAACGCACCGAACAGCTACCAGTCGTCTATCGGCTTGTATGAGACCGGCCAGACTTACAGTGGCAAGCACGGCCGCTCGCTGCGCCTGCAGGGGCTGGAGCCGGGGTTCAATGACAACAGCATGTCGCGGGCGATTGTGATGCATGCCGCCGCATATGCCGACCCCAAGGTGGTGCCGGGCCTCGGTCGTTTGGGGCGCAGCCAGGGGTGCCCGGCTGTTCGGCCGGCCATTGCCGGCAAGCTGATCGAGACGCTGCAACGCGGTAGCTATGTGTTCGCCTATTATCCGCAGCAGGACTGGCTGAAAACATCGCGTTTTCTTAACGCCCAGAGCTGCCCGCTGGCGAATCAGTCGATTGCCAGCAAGTAGGGGAAGTGGCGGGCCAACCCTGTCCGTCCAGCGGAAGAGCTGCATGAGCCCCTAAACGCTACGCGTCACACCTCCATCAACCCTGATGTTCTGCCCCGTGATGTAGGCCGCGCCGTCGCTGGCAAGAAACGCAATGGTGGCGGCGATTTCCTCGCTGGTGCCATAGCGCTTGAGCGGCACGCTGTCGCGGCGTTGTTCGGTGGCCGGCAGGCTGTCGATCCAGCCGGGCAGGACATTGTTGATCCGTACGTTATCCCCGGCGAAGTTGTCGGCGAAGATCTTGGTAAATGCGGCCAGGCCCGAGCGGAAAACAGCAGACGTCGGGAACAGCTCGCTCGGCTCGAACGCCCAGGCGGTGGAAATGTTGATGATCACGCCGCCCTTCTGGCGCTGCATGAAAGGCGTTACCAGACGCGTCGGGCGAATGACATTGAGCAGGTAGGTGTCCATGCCCTTGTGCCAGTCCTCGTCGCTGATCTCCAGGATCGGCGCGCGCGGCCCATGGCCGGCGCTATTGACCAGCACGTCGATACGGCCCCATTTTTCCACCACGGCGTCGACCAGGCGTTGCAGGTCTTCGACCGACTGGTTGCTGCCGGTTACACCAATGCCGCCAAGCTCGGCAGCCAGCGCTTCACCTTTGCCCGATGAAGAAAGGATGCCAACCTTGAACCCCTCAGCGGCCAGGCGGCGTGCTGCTGCAGCGCCCATGCCGCTACCGCCGGCGGTAATAATCGCAACTTTTTCTACTGACATGCTGCCTCCAGAACTGAAACGGCTGATTGGTTAGGTGCACTCACCTTAGCAGTAGCCTTAGGGGCGAGGGAGACAGGCAAGCTTTACCGTAACAGTAGATTAACTATTGTCAGCCTGCTGCTTGAGCCAGTGTTGAACCACGTCAAGCGACTCAGGCTGCTGCAGCTTGCGGGGCCATACCAGGTAGAACGACTTGTCCAGCCGCAGCGGCTGGTCGAAGACCTGAATCAGCCTGCCTGCGGCAATGTCGTCACTGACGAATGCCAGGCTGGCCAACGCAATGCCCTGACCACTGATGGCGGCATCAATAGCCAATGAAGTCTGGTTGAACCGCAGGTTTCTGGCGGTCGGTTGGGCGTGGTGCGGGAACACGGCTGCAAGATACCGGGGCCAGAAGTCATGGGCATCGTGAAGCATGATGAAGGCTTGCAGCTGTTCGAAGCAGGTGGGGATGTGGGTGCCCTCGAACAACGCTGGGCTGGCCACGGCGACGATGTACTGTTCCATCAACAGTTCGCTGTTCAACCCCGCGCCAATTTCGGGCTTGCCATAGCGCACCGCGATATCCACGCCGTCGGTACTGAAGTGAGACAGCCGATCGGTGGCCAGCACTCGCAGATCGATGTCCGGGTGGCTTTGCGCAAAGTTGCCGAGCCTGGGAATAAGCCATTTCGAGGCAAAGGTGGGGGTAACGCTGACCGTCAGGTGAGACGTCTGCGGGCGCAACAGGCGGGTTGCCTCATCGATCATCGCCAAGGCACTGCGAATGCTGCCGCTATAGCCCAGGCCCGCATCGGTCAGTGCCAGGCCCCGGGGCAGGCGCTCGAACAAACGAAGGTTCAGGCTCGCTTCCAGCCCGCGTATTTGCTGAGCAACGGCGGCCTGGGTAACACCCAGCTCCTCGGCAGCCAAGCGGAAGTTGAGGTGGCGGGCAACCACTTCAAACACACGTAGCGCGTTGAGTGAGGGTAAGTCAGGGAAACCGTTTGGCATGACGATGGGGGGCCGGGCTGCAAAGATTCAACGCCGAGGCTACTCCCTGAGCACCATTAAAGAAACCCACGCCACCGCAGCCAATCCAGCGCTGTTTCGCTTAAGCCACGTCGTTGTCGGCTACACATTTGCATCTCTGTGCTTGACGCGTGAAATTTTTCATGTAATTTTTCATGAAAAATAACTCTAAAAATTTCACGGCAGTCCGAAACGATGAAGATGCACGAAGAGGTTGAAGCCCTCGCGATCCTTATTCACGACCTGCGCAAATTCAAGAACCTGACCCTGGGTGAGCTGGCCGAGCGCATCAACCGCTCGGTCGGGTTCCTTTCCCAGGTCGAACGCGGTGTTTCGCGCCCGACCGTGGCCGACCTCACCGCCATCAGCGAAGCGCTCGGCGTGTCGACCGCGTACTTCTACAACCTGAGCAAGCCCCGCAGCATCGGCTGGGTCACGCGCCCCCACGAGCGGCGCACGCTGTACCTGGAGTCGGGCATCACCGATGTGCTGGCGTCGCCCACCATCGCCGGTGCCTTCTCCCTGCTCGACAGTCATCTCGAGCCCGGCGCCACCAGTGGCGAGGCGTACCTGAGTGACCGCTCCGAGCAGGGCTGCTTCGTGCTCGAAGGCGAACTCACGGTATGGCTGGACCAAGGCGAGGCCGTGACCCTTCAGGCCAATGACTGTTTCCAGCTGCAACCCCACGCGCAGTTCCGTTACGCCAACCTGACGGCAAAGCCCACCCGCGTGCTCTGGGTCTTCAATTGAATTCGTTCAACTCACAAGGATAAGAAGATGAGTGTCATCTTTCCGGATCTGCTGACTGAAGTGCGCGCGTTTCGAGCGCAGCACCCGGCCATACGTTATGTCGACCTGATTGCGCTGGATATCCCCGGGCACTTTTACGGCAAGCGTTACCCCATGGACATGCTGGAAAAGGTCGCCGCCGGCGCGCCGCTGAAGCTGCCACAGAACTGCGTGCTGCTCGGCACCCAGGGTGGGCTCTACCCGATTGGTGACTACTGCTTCGCCGACGGCGACCCGGACGCCGCCCGGCGCCTGGTACCAGGCACCCTGAAACCGGTGCGCTGGGAAAAGGAAGTGATCGCCCAGATGCTGATTACCTCCGACGGCACCGCCCAGCCGATCGAGTTCGAGCCCCGCGAGGTGCTGGCCCGCGTTATCGAACGCCTGGCCAAGCGTGGCATTCGCCCGGTGGTGGCGTTCGAGCTGGAGTTCTACCTGTTCGACCGCCAGCTGGATAACGGCCTGCCGCAGTACCCACGCGACACGGCGACCGGGGATGAAGACGACCAGCCGAACATGCACATCGAGCGGCTGTCGCGCTTCTCGTCAGTGCTGCACGAAATGGTGGATGGCGCCAATGAGCAGGGTGTGCCAGCGAACGTCATCACGGCGGAACTGGGCCCAGGCCAGTTCGAGATAAACTTCTCCCACAGCGACGATGCCCTGAGCGCGGCGGACTGGTCGGCGCTGTTCTGCCGCAGCACCCGGGGTATCGCGATGAAGCACGGCTACCGTGCCAGCTTCATGAGCAAGCCCTACCTGGATGCGCCAGGCAGCGGCATGCATGTGCACGTCAGCCTGTACGACACCGCTGGCAATAACATCCTTTCCGGTGCCGAACAGCGCAAGCTGCGCCATGCGGTAGCCGGGTGCCTGGAGTTGCTGCCGCACTGCATGCCGATCTTCGCCCCTAACCACAATGCTTATCGCCGCTATGGCGCCATGGTCAACGCGGCGAGCAAGGCCAGCTGGGGCTTCGAAGACCGTGATGCGTGCATTCGCATCCCCGAGTCCGACCCGCGCAACCTGCGCATCGAACACCGCCTCGCGGGTGCCGATGCCAACCCGTACCTGGTGCTGGCGGCCATCCTGACCGGCATGGAGCACGGCCTGGACCGCGGCGTTGAGCCCATCGCCCCGCTGAACGACAACCGCCAGAGCGGCATCGACTTCCCCAAGGATGCCCTCAGCGCCCTAGCCGCCATGCGTCACCACCCGGTAGTCAACCAGGGTTTGGGCAGTGAGTTCGTGATGGTGTATTGCGAAAACAAATACCAGGAGCAACTGGACTTCATGCGCCACATCGATGCCCGCGAATACCGCTGGTTCCTGTAGCTGGCGCCGTTCGTACAGCGACGCCTTTCCAACGTTCAAACACCACGCGCAATACCGATTTGCCGGAGGAAGATATGCCACGTGTGCCCGTTATTGGCATTACCGCATGCACCAGCATGATTGAGCAGCATGCCACCCAGACCATCGCCGAGAAGTATGCACGCGCGGCGGCCAAGGCGGCGTGTGGCTTGCCCATCGTGATACCCAGCCTCGGTGAGCTGGTGGACAGCGCCGATATTCTCGACGTGGTGGACGGGCTGATCTTCACCGGCTCGCCGTCCAACATCGAGCCGTTTCACTACAACGGCCCGGCCAGTGCCGAGGGCACCCATCACGACCCGCTGCGTGATGCCACCACGTTGCCGCTGATGCGTGCGGCTATCGCTGCCGGTGTGCCGGTACTCGGCATTTGCCGTGGCTTTCAGGAAATGAACGTGGCACTGGGCGGCACCCTGCACCAGAAGGTGCACGAGGCCGGGGTGTTCATGGACCACCGTGAAGGCAAGGGCGAGCCCATCGAAAAGCAGTATGGCCCGCGCCACACCATGCATGTAGAGCCTGGTGGCCTGCTCGACCGCATGGGTTTGCCGGCGATCTTCGACGTCAATTCCATCCATGGTCAGGGCATCGATGTACTGGCCCCGGGGCTGAGGGTGGAAGCGCTGGCACCCGATGGCCTGGTGGAAGCGATTTCGGTCGAGAACGGCAAGGGCTTTGCCCTTGCGGTGCAATGGCACCCTGAGTTCCAGGTCATGGACAACCCGCACTACCTGACCCTCTTCCAGTCCTTCGGCAAGGCCTGCCGGCAGCGCTCGGTATTGCGCCAGAAGCTGTTGCTGTCTGCCTGAAAGCGACCTTTCCCAACTAGAAAAAGTACCTGCGCAGCCTCGCTGCGCAACGCGATGGAGCGAAAGCAATGAGTGAACAGAATCCGCAAACCCTGGCCTGGCAGGCCATGAGCCGCGACCACCACCTGGCGCCGTTCAGCGATGTGAAGCAACTGGCCGAGAAAGGCCCGCGCATCATCACCTCGGCCAAGGGCGTGTACCTGTGGGACAGCGAAGGCAACAAGATTCTCGATGGCATGGCCGGCTTGTGGTGCGTGGCGGTTGGCTATGGTCGCGATGAGCTGGCCGAAGTCGCCAGCCAGCAGATGAAGCAACTGCCTTACTACAACCTGTTCTTCCAGACCGCTCACCCGCCTGCGCTGGAGCTGGCCAAGGCGATCGCCGATGTGGCCCCGCAAGGCATGAACCATGTGTTCTTCACGGGTTCCGGCTCCGAAGGCAACGACACCGTGCTGCGCATGGTCCGCCATTACTGGGCGCTGAAGGGCCAGAAGAACAAGAAGGTGATCATTGGTCGCATCAACGGTTACCACGGCTCTACCGTGGCGGGCGCAGCCTTGGGCGGCATGAGCGGCATGCACCAGCAGGGCGGGGTGATCCCGGATATCGTGCACATTGCGCAGCCTTACTGGTTCGGGGAAGGCGGCGACATGACCGAGGCCGAATTCGGCGTGTGGGCGGCTGAGCAGCTGGAGAAGAAAATCCTTGAAGTCGGCGAAGACAACGTCGCTGCCTTCATCGCCGAGCCGATCCAGGGCGCCGGTGGCGTGATCATTCCGCCACAGACCTACTGGCCGAAGGTGAAGGAGATCCTCGCCAAGTACGACATCCTGTTCGTCGCCGACGAAGTGATTTGCGGCTTCGGGCGTACCGGAGAGTGGTTCGGTACCGACTACTACGGCCTCAAACCCGACCTGATGACCATCGCCAAGGGCCTGACCTCTGGCTACATCCCCATGGGCGGGGTGATCGTGCGTGACGAAGTGGCCCAGGTACTCAGCGAAGGTGGCGACTTCAACCACGGTTTCACCTATTCCGGCCACCCGGTGGCGGCGGCGGTGGGCCTGGAGAACCTGCGCATCCTGCGTGACGAGCAGATCATCCAGCAAGTGCACGATAAAACCGCGCCCTACCTGCAACAACGCCTGCGCGAGCTGGCCGACCATCCGCTGGTAGGCGAAGTACGTGGCCTGGGCATGCTCGGTGCGATCGAGCTGGTGAAAGACAAGGCCACCCGCGCCCGTTACGAAGGCAAGGGCGTGGGCATGATCTGCCGCCAGCACTGCTTCGACAACGGCCTGATCATGCGCGCCGTGGGCGACACCATGATCATCGCGCCACCGCTGGTGATCAGCCTTGAGGAGATTGACGAACTGGTGGAAAAGGCCCGCAAGTGCTTGGACCTGACGTACGAGGCTGTTCGCTAAGCGGCCGTTGGCTGCACCGGGGTCGCAAGGCGGCCCCGGTTTGCCCGGCTGGCAAGACGTACACCTGTGAAGCATTTTGCTTTGCGAGTCGGATCATGTACTTTTCAGGGCATTCATTTCCTGTCTGAAAGTCGCGATTCAACTATGAAAGTGCACGAAGAAATCGAAGGCCTGGCAGTACTGATTCGCGACCTGCGCAAGTTCAAAGGCCTGACCCTGGGCGATCTGGCCCAGCGAATTGGCCGTTCGGTGGGCTTTCTGTCCCAGGTCGAGCGGGGCGTATCACGCCCGACCGTGGCCGACCTTACCGCCATCAGTGAAGCGCTGGGTGTCTCGACCGCCTACTTCTACAAGCTGGAAAAACCCCGCGAGCTCGACTGGGTCACCCGCCCGCACGAGCGTCGCACGCTTCACCTGGCGGGCGGCATCACCGATGTATTGGCATCCCCCACCATATCGGGCGCGTTCTCCATGCTCGATAGCCATCTGGAGCCGGGGGCCAGCAGCGGCGAGGAGTACCTGGACGACAGCTCGGAGCAGGGCTGCTTCGTGCTCGAAGGTGAACTGACCGTGTGGCTGGGCGGCGGTGAGCCGGTAACGCTGCGCGCCAGTGACAGCTTTCAGCTGCAACCCCACGCCCGCTTTCGTTACGCCAACCTCACCGACAAGCCCACACGGGTACTCTGGGTGTTCAGCTGAAAGGCCCGCTCGGCGTGTCTCGGTTGGCCAGGAAAGATGACCTGTAAACACTGTACGGGCTGCATAGGGTATCCTTGCGCCACGCAATCAACTTCGAAGCAGTGAACTGAACGATGGGTTTTGAACAACTAGCAGCGCTACGCGACCGCCTGCGCGCGGAAAAACAGCAGGAAAAGGCCCAGAGCCCGAAGCAGCCCAAGCGCAAACCGTCCCCGCAGGCGAAGCCGCGCGAGCAGGATCCGGCGGTCGCGGCGATTTGGCCATTGCAGAAGCATTTTCCGTTGGCCTTCCCGGTCAACCCGGCCCCCAAGGTGCCGCTCAAAGAGGGTATTTTCAAGGATGCCGAGCAACACCTGGAGCTGCTCGGGCTAACCCGTGAGCAGCTCAAGCTGGGCATCTCGACTTGGTGCCGGGGTGCCCGGTACTGGGCAAGTATGGTCGAGAACGCTCCACGCCTGGACTTGACCGGCCAAGCCGCTGGCACTGTGACCGCCGCTCAGGCACTGCATGCCAAGCAGCAGGCATCGCGGCAGCGAAGCCAGGACCGTCGCAACCGTGCGAAGTCGAAAGCGCAGGCTCCGGCCCCCGCCACCGACACAGCAGCGGCTCCCGCCGCCGACTGACACGCCCGGGCGGCTTGCCTGGTGCAAGGTCAACGTGAGTAAGGTAATGGCATAGGCCTTCACTCGACCAAGGCAAGCCATGGCCAGCGCTCGCGATAACTGCCGGCTTTTGCCTTGAACAAATCGGGGCGAGGATTCAACGCGTTCATCCTCAGCTGGTTGTTCTGCAGGTCTTCCAGGCCATGCGTGCTGTACAGCGCGCCTGTGTGTGCATCAACGCCCAGGCAGGTCGAGCGGATCAGGTAGCGGTCGATGCCATCGGTCACCTTGTGTAAAGGCGCGTAAGTGCCGCCGAACTTGGCCTGGTACCACAGGTGAACGCGGGCCTGATTGCGGACCTCGACATTGACGCCAAGGTGCGCACAGGCCTGCTGCACCCTGGCAATCATCCGGTCCTCTGCTTCCCAGGACAGGTCAGTGTCGAAATAGGCGATGTCGTAGTCCTTGATCCCCCAGTCGGCAGGCAGTCCCGCGCGCTGGTTCCAGAAGGCCTGGAACAGGGCGCCCGCAGTCAACATGCACTGGGGAACATCCAGCGTTGGCAGGATCGTCAGGAGCGCCCGGTTTACCGGGTTTTCATGGATGCTCTCCAGCACTTGCTCATCGGTCAGTGAATGCATGGGTACCGTCCTTGATGGTTGCATTGCAGCGGTCGAGCTTACCTGAATCACGCTCAGCTCATCACCCTCGCAGGCCCGCATAACCTAACCGCTAGTGGTGATGTTGCGCAGGCAACAGTGATCCCACAGATTGTTTGGTCATATGCACCCAACATCGCCTTTCGTTCTCAATAACCAGTTGAAAATAAAGACATTAAAGCATTGGCACAGTTGCTGCTCTTACCTCCTTGTATCTCACGAATCACCAAGGAGCCTCCCCATGAGCCACGCCCCAATCAAATTCGCCTACTGGGTCCCCAACGTCAGCGGTGGCCTGGTGGTCAGCACCATCGAGCAGCGCACCAGCTGGGACATCGACTACAACCGCAAGCTGGCGCAAATTGCGGAAAAATCCGGTTTCGATTACGCCCTGTCGCAAATCCGTTTCACAGCGGGCTATGGCGCCGACAACCAGCATGAGTCCGTCACCATCAGCCACGCGCTGCTGGCTGCCACGGAAAAACTCAAGGTCATCGCCGCCATCCTGCCAGGCCCGTGGAACCCGGCGCTGGCGGCCAAGCAGCTGGCGAGCATCGACCAGTTCACCCAGGGCCGTATCGCCATCAACGTGGTTTCGGGCTGGTTCAAGGGCGAGTTCCATGCCATCGGTGAGCCTTGGCTGGATCACGACGAGCGCTATCGCCGTTCTGAAGAATTCATCCGCGCGTTGAAGGGCATCTGGACCCAGGACAACTTCACCTTCAACGGCGACTTTTACCGCTTCCGTAACTACAACCTCAAACCCAAGCCGCTGCAGCAACCGCACCCGGAAATCTTCCAGGGCGGCAGCTCGCGTGCGGCACGGGACATGGCTGCGCGTGTGTCGGACTGGTACTTCACCAACGGCAACAGCGTGGAAGGGATCAAGGCCCAAGTGGACGACATCCGCAGCAAGGCGGCGGCCAACGGCCACTCGGTAAAGATCGGGGTGAATGCCTTCATCATTGCCCGCGATACCGAGGAAGAAGCGCGGGCAGTGCTGCAAGAAATCATCGACAAGGCCAACCCCGAGGCGGTGCGAGCGTTTGGCCAGGAGGTCAAGCATGCCGGTTCGGCCAGCCCGGAGGGCGAGGGCAACTGGGCGAAGTCCAGCTTCGAGGACCTGGTGCAGTACAACGACGGCTTCAAGACCAACCTGATCGGCACACCGCAGCAAATTGCCGAACGCATCGTCGCGTTGAAGGCGGTGGGGGTGGATTTGATCCTCTCCGGCTTCCTGCATTTCCAGGAGGAAGTGGCGTACTTCGGCGAGCACGTGTTGCCGCTGGTGCGGGCGCTGGAAGCCGAGCGTGGCCTGGACAAAGCAGTAGCCTGAGGCCGTGGGCAGGGAGGGCTTGGCACCCTGCCAGTATTGTCGGATTGTCGTGCAGGGGTTAGGTTGACGGGCTTACTTCAAGGAAGACTACCCCATGAAACGGACCTTACCGCTCCTGTTCGCCTGCGCGATTTTCCCCTTGCAAGCCTGGTCGGCGCTTGAAGTTGGCCAGTTTACCCTCGGTATGCCCAAGGCTCAGGTCCTGGCCATTCTGCAGCAGCAGTTCGGCGAGGTTGAGCATTTCACGGGCTATCACTATCAGGTGCCCACCGAATTTTATCAGGGCGCCAACCCCAAGAACGACTACAGCCTGGGCGGTGTTCCCGTTTCACAGGTGAAAGCGTCGTTCAATGAAGCCGACCAGCTTCGCCAGGTTGAGGTACGGCTGGATACCACTGACGAGGCGCGGGTCCAGCAACTGCTGCCGATGACGAAGCAGGCCAAACGGGTGCCAAATACCGGTGGCCGGCTGGAAGCGTTTTCTGCAGAGGGAGAGCTGGTGTACTGGGTCTCCAAAGACTGGGACTGGACCGTGGTGACCATTGCCGACAAGGCCAGCTCGGTCGGGAACATCAAGGCCCGGGCGAAGAGTGACGAGAAGTTTGCGCAATTGAACCGCAAGTTCGACAAGCTGATTGAAACCGCTAAGCCTTAACCGCAGGTCGGTTTCAGGACGCGCCTGGTCGTTCGCACGCAACCTCCTGGCGCCACAAGTGCCATGCTTGCAGGATGCCTCGGACCAGTGCACGCAGATGCACGGCCGTCGGCAAGGAGGCCGCCAGACCGCGCAACCGTGACGTGGCCGGCGCGCCGCAGCAGAACACGCCGGACACCTGCCCCCACAATAATTCAGGCAGGGTCCGTGATGCCGAGGTCCGCTGTATGCCTGATGAATTGCTCCACCTGCCCGTTATCCAGCGCATTCTGGCCCGTGACAAGGCTACCCCAGGCGCCTTGTTGCCGATCCTGCATGCCATCCAGCACGACATCGGCTATATCCCCGATGCCGCTGTTCCCGAAATCGCCCATGCCCTCAACCTCAGCCTGGCCGAGGTGCGCGGGGTGATCAGCTTCTATCACGACTTCCGCACCACGCCGCCTGCGCGCCACACCTTGCGCCTGTGCCGCGCTGAGTCGTGCCAGAGCCGTGGCGCCGAGGCCCTGGCCGCGCAATTGCGCGAACAGCTGGCACTGGACGACCACGGCACCAGCGCCGACGGTGCCATCAGCCTGCGCCCGGTGTACTGCCTGGGTGCCTGCGCCTGTTCGCCGGCGCTGGAGCTGGACGGCCAGGTGCATGCGCGGCTCACCCCTGAGCGCCTGCGCGCATTGGTCAACGGTTGCCGGGAGGACGCAGCATGCTGAAGCTCTATATCCCCTGCGACTCGGTGGCCCGTGCCGTCGGGGCCGACCAGGTGGCCGATGCCTTGCAGCGCGAGGCCGAGCGTCGCCAGCTACCGCTGGATATCCAGCGCACCAGTTCACGCGGGCTTTACTGGCTGGAGCCGCTGGTCGAGTGCGACAGCGCACAAGGGCGCCTGGGTTTTGGCCCGGTCACCCCGCAGGAGGTGACTTCGCTGCTCGATGCCCTGGCCGGTGAACCCGGTGGCCACTCGCTGGCGCTGGGGCCGGTCGAAGACATTCCTTACCTGAAAACCCAGCAGCGCCTGCTGTTCGCCCGCGCCGGTATCACCCGCCCGTTGTCGCTGGACGACTACCGCGCCCAGGGTGGTTTCGCCGGCCTGGAAGCTGCCGTGGCAATGGGCGGCGCCGATGTGGTCGCTGCCGTGCTCGATTCCGGCCTGCGTGGCCGTGGCGGCGCGGCGTTCCCCGCTGGCATCAAGTGGCGCACCGTACGCGACGCCGGCGCCGGGCAAAAGTATGTGGTGTGCAACGCCGACGAAGGCGACTCCGGTACCTTCGCCGACCGCATGCTGATGGAAGGCGACCCGTTCCTGTTGATCGAAGGCATGAGCATTGCCGGCCTCGCTGTGGGCGCCGACAAAGGCTACATCTACGTGCGTTCGGAATACCCCGATGCCATTCGTGTGCTTGACCAGGCCTTGGCCATCGCCCGCGATGCCGGCTATCTCGGCACTGACGTGGCCGGCAGCGGCCAGTCCTTCGACCTGGAAGTGCGGGTGGGCGCCGGCGCCTATATCTGCGGCGAAGAAACCGCATTGCTCGAATCCATCGAAGGCAAGCGGGGCGTCGTCCGCGCCAAGCCTCCACTGCCCGCGCTGCAAGGGTTGTTCGGCCTGCCGACACTCGTACACAACGTGCTCACCTTGGCTTCGGTGCCCATCATTCTGGCCAAGGGGGCAGCGTTTTACCGCAACTTCGGCATGGGCCGCTCGCTGGGCACCCTGCCGTTCCAGCTGGCCGGTAATATCCGCCAGGGCGGTTTGGTGGAACGCGCATTCGGCCTGACCCTTCGTGAACTGGTCGAAGGCTATGGCGGCGGCACCGCCAGTGGCCGACCGCTGAAAGCTGCGCAGGTCGGTGGCCCGCTCGGCGCCTGGGTACCGCCCAGCCACTTCGACACCCCGCTGGATTACGAAGCCTTCGCCGCCATGGGCGCGATGCTTGGCCATGGCGGTGTAGTGGTGGCCGACGACACCCTGAACATGGCCAGCATGGCGCGCTTTGCCCTGCAGTTCTGCGCTGAAGAGTCCTGCGGCAAATGCACCCCGTGCCGCATCGGCTCTACCCGTGGCATGGAAGTGGTCGACCGGTTGATGGCGACCCAGGATTTCACTGAACGCCACGACCAGGCCCTGTTGCTGCGCGACCTGTGCGACACGATGCAGTACGGCTCGCTGTGCGCCATGGGCGGCATGACCGCCTACCCGGTGGCCAGCGCCCTCAAGTACTTCCCCGCCGATTTCGGGCTGACCACCACGGAGGCCGCGCAGTGATCAATTTCTTCGACCCCGCTTTGGATAAAAGCGGCGACCTCGGCACCCCGGCCCGTGACAGCGACGTGCAGGTCAGCCTGAGCATCGATGGCCGTGCCATCAGCGTGCCCGCCGGCACTTCCGTCATGCGCGCTGCCGCCATGCTTGGCACCAGTATTCCCAAGCTCTGCGCCACCGACAGCCTCGAAGCCTTCGGCTCGTGCCGCATGTGCATGGTGGAAATCGAAGGCATGCGCGGCTACCCGGCGTCTTGCACCACGCCCGTCAGCGAAGGCATGGTGGTACGCACCGAAACCCCACGCCTGGCTGGCCTGCGCCGCAACGTGATGGAGCTGTACATCTCCGACCACCCGCTGGACTGCCTGACCTGTTCGGCCAACGGCAACTGCGAGCTGCAGACCGTGGCGGGCCAGGTGGGCTTGCGCGAGGTGCGCTACGGCTACGATGGCGCCAACCACCTGGCCGAGAAAAAGGACGTTTCCAACCCGTATTTCGACTACGAGCCCAGCAAGTGCATTGTGTGCAGCCGCTGCGTGCGCGCCTGCGAGGACATCCAGGGTACCTTCGCCCTGACCATTACCGGGCGCGGTTTCGAGTCGCGGGTGGCGGCGGCGGGCGGAGACAACTTCCTGGCTTCCGAGTGCGTCTCCTGCGGCGCCTGCGTGCAGGCGTGCCCGACCGCAACCCTGACGGAAAAAAGCCTGGTGCAGCTTGGCCAACCTGAGCGCTCGGTCATCACCACTTGCGCCTATTGCGGTGTCGGTTGTTCGTTCCGCGCCGAAATGAAAGGCGACCAACTGGTGCGCATGGTCCCGGACAAGAACGGCGGCGCCAACCATGGCCACGCCTGCGTCAAGGGCCGTTTCGCCTGGGGCTACGCCACCCACCCGGACCGTATTACCAAGCCGATGATCCGCAAGCGGCTGGAAGACCCGTGGCAGGAAGTGAGCTGGGACGAGGCGGTGACGTATGCCGCCAGCGAGTTCCGCCGCATCCAGCTCAAGTACGGGCGTGACTCGATTGGCGGTATCACCTCCAGCCGCTGCACCAACGAAGAAGCCTATCTGGTGCAAAAGCTGGTGCGCACGGCGTTCGGCAACAACAACGTCGATACCTGCGCGCGGGTGTGCCATTCACCCACCGGCTATGGCCTGAAGCAAACCCTGGGTGAATCGGCCGGCACACAAAGCTTCGATTCGGTGATGCAGGCCGACGTGGTGCTGGTGATAGGCGCCAACCCCACCGATGCCCACCCGGTGTTCGGCTCGCAGCTCAAGCGCCGCCTGCGCCAGGGCGCGCGGCTGATCGTGATCGACCCACGGCGCATCGACCTGGTCGACTCGCCCCATGCCCGCGCCGAGCTGCACCTGCAACTGCGCCCAGGCACCAACGTGGCGATGCTCAACGCCCTGGCTCATGTGATCGTCACCGAGGGCCTGCTGGCCCAGCGCTTCATCGATGCGCGCTGCGAAACAGAAGACTTTGCCCGCTGGCGTGATTTCGTCAGCCTGGCAGACAACGCCCCTGAAGTGCTCGGCCCGGTCTGCGGCGTGCCCGCCGAACAGATCCGTGCCGCTGCCCGGTTGTATGCCACAGGTGGCAACGCGGCAATTTACTACGGCTTGGGCGTGACCGAGCACAGCCAGGGCAGCACCGCAGTGATGGGCATTGCCAACCTGGCCATGGCCACCGGCAACATCGGCCGTGAAGGGGTAGGGGTGAACCCGCTGCGCGGGCAGAACAACGTGCAGGGCTCGTGCGACATGGGCTCTTTCCCCCATGAACTGCCGGGCTACCGGCACATTTCCAACGAGAATGTGCGTGCGGAGTTCGAACGCGCCTGGGGAGTGACCCTGCAGCCTGACCCAGGCCTGCGCATTCCCAACATGTTCGAAGCCGCGCTGGACGGCAGCTTCAAGGCGTTGTACTGCCAAGGCGAGGACATCGCCCAGAGCGACCCCAACACCCAGCATGTCACGGCGGCCTTGCACGCCATGGAGTGCGTGGTGGTGCAGGATATTTTCCTCAACGAAACGGCCAAGTTTGCCCACGTGTTCCTGCCAGGCAGCTCGTTCCTGGAAAAGGACGGCACATTCACCAATGCCGAACGCCGGATTTCGCGGGTGCGCAAGGTGATGGAACCGTTGGCAGGCAAGGCGGACTGGGAAGCGACCGTGGCCTTGGCCAACGCCTTGGGCTACCCGATGAACTACCGTCACCCGTCCGAGATCATGGACGAGATCGCCCGCCTGACGCCGACCTTCCGCCGCGTCAGCTATGCCGAAATCGACCGCCACGGTAGCTTGCAGTGGCCGTGCAACGACGCCGCACCCGATGGCACGCCGACCATGCACATCGACCAGTTCGTGCGGGGCAAGGGGCGCTTCATGCTCACCGGTTACGTGCCCACCGACGAGAAGGTCAACAACCGCTACCCGCTGCTGCTGACCACCGGGCGCATCCTCAGCCAGTACAACGTCGGCGCACAGACCCGCCGTACCGGCAACGTGGCCTGGCATGACGCCGACCGCCTGGAAATTCACCCGACCGATGCCGAAAGCCGTGGCATCCAGGACGGTGACTGGGTGGGCATCGGCAGCCGCGCTGGGCAGACCGTACTGCGCGCCAAGGTCAGCGCGCGGGTCGCACCGGGCGTGGTGTACACCACCTTCCACTTCCCCGAGTCGGGGGCCAATGTGATTACCACCGACAACTCCGACTGGGCCACCAACTGCCCCGAGTACAAGGTAACGGCGGTGGAAGTGGTGAAAGTGTTCCAGCCGTCGCAGTGGCAGAAGCGTTATCAGGACTTCAGTGATGAGCAGCGGCGTTTGCTGAAGGAGCGCCGTACTCAGGAGAACGCCGAGGTGCGCCGATGAGCAGCGACAACCTGGTCAAGATGGCCAACCAGATTGCCCATTACTTCGACAGCGAGCCGGACCGGGCCTTGGCGGTACAAGGGGTGCGGCAGCATTTGCAGAGCTTCTGGACACCGGCGATGCGCCGGCAATTGGCGGAGTGGATCGAGGCCAATGCTGGGGAGGGGCTGGACCCCAAGGTGCGGGAGGCGTTGGGCTAGCGTCTGGTGCTGATTGGGGCTGCGCAGCAGCCCCAGTAATAGTGCGGTGAAGCGAAACAGTAGGTTTAACCGTGGGCTAACTCGGCTTGGTGGGCGATGGCCTCTTCACTCTTTAGCACCAGCACATCGCCTTCCAGAGCATCCAGCACCACCTCCGAAGTATTCCCAATCAACGCCCCGGTAATCCCGGTGCGGCACACCGTGCCGATCACCGTCACCACCGCCCCCAGCTTCTGCTCGGTATGCGGGATCAGCACGTCCGCCGGCCCTTCGGCCACATGCAAACGCTCTTCGCTAATGTCGTACTCGGCCTGGAACGCTTTGCACGCCTCGCGGTAACGCTTTTCGATGGTTTCGCTCAACTGGTACGCCGGGTCCGACGCCGACAGCATCGGTGACGGATGGGCGCTGATGACATGCAGTTCACCCTTGGCCAGCTTGGCAATCTCGAAACCATGGTCAATGATGCTGGCATGCAGGCGGCGGTGATCCTCGTCCTGGTTGCCCACGTCCACCGCCGCCAGGATCACGCCACCCGTCCAGGGCTGCTCACTCTTCACCATCAGCACCGCACACGGGCACTGGCGCAGCAGCTTCCAGTCGCTGGGGGTGAGCAGGGCTTTTTTCAGCGGGTTGTCCGGGCGGTGTTCCTTGATCACCAGCTCGCAACCCTCGGCCTGCTGCACGTAGATGATGGTGTCGTGCAGGTTGCCGCGCCAGGCCTCTTCATGGGTGACATTGTCGTAGCCGTCATCGTGCAGCTGACTACTTAACAGGCTCAGCAGCGCATGGTGGTCATGCCGTTTGTCGCACATCAGCAGGTGCAGGCGTGCGCCGGTCACGCCGGCAATCAGCTTGGCCCGGGTCAGCGCCCGGCTGTGGGCGTGCTCGGGGTCGAGGACGACAAGGATGCTGCGGACGGCTTGCATGGGCGTTAGCTCCCTTCAAAGGTGGCGACCAATGCCTGACTATAGACGGCGCGGCCCCCGCTGGCGCTTGATGTACATCAAGAAGCATAGTCACTGACGCCGCCCGCCGCCGCCGCTATAATCGCCGGCCCTGCCTGTTCTGTGTGGTTGCACGCTTATGTCCCTGATCCCCGAAATCGACGCCTTTCTTGGCTGCCCGACGCCAGATGCCTGGATCGAAGCGGCGCTGGCCGACCAGGAAACCCTGCTGATCGACCACAAGAACTGCGAATTCAAGGCTGCCAGCACGGCCTTGAGCCTGATGGCCAAGTACAACACCCACCTCGACCTGATCAACATGATGTCGCGCCTGGCCCGTGAAGAGCTGGTGCACCATGAACAGGTGCTGCGGCTGATGAAGCGCCGTGGCGTGCCACTGCGCCCGGTGTCGGCGGGGCGCTATGCGTCGGGGCTGCGCCGCCTGGTGCGCGCCCACGAGCCGGTCAAGCTGGTGGATACGCTGGTGGTGGGGGCATTTATCGAAGCGCGCAGCTGCGAGCGCTTTGCCGCGCTGGTGCCGCACCTGGATGAGGAACTGGGCCGCTTCTATCACGGCCTGCTGAAAAGCGAAGCACGCCACTACCAAGGCTACCTGAAACTGGCGCACAACTACGGTGATGAGGCAGACATCGCCCGCCGGGTGGAGCTGGTGCGTGCCGCTGAGGTCGAGCTGATCCAGTCACCGGACCAGGAACTGCGCTTCCACAGCGGCATCCCGCAAGCGCTGGCCGCCTGATTCGCACCAGGCGGCCCAGCCGTTAGTTGCGCCGGCCCAGCAGCAGGCCCACCACCAGGCCAAGGCCTGCGGAAATGGCCACGGTCTGCCACGGATGGCCACCTATGTAGTCCTGGGTAGCGTCCACCACCGGTTGCGCCTTGCTGCGCATATTGCTGGCCGCCTGGCCGGCCTGGCGCAGCTTCAGGTTGACCTGCGCGCGTAACGTTTCGGCTTCTTCGCCCACCAGGGCGGCGCTGTCGTTCAGCAGTTTTTCCGATTCTTCGATCAGCGATTGCAGTTCGCTGAATACCTGGTCCTTGATCTGATCGCTGTCTGCCAGTGCGGCGTTTTTCCGGGCCATGAACTCGTCCTCGTCGATGGGGTGGTTTGAACAATGGATGCCGCCGCGTCGGGAAAGTTGCGCCGGCTTACTGATGTTGCGTTGCCTGGGTGTAAGATAGCGGCCATTTTCAAACCTGCAGGTACCTTCATGAGTTTTAATCTGGCCAACATGAGCTTCGAGGAACGGGCGCAGATCGAGGCAGAGAAGGCGCGGTTGTTCGAGCTGTGGCAGAACAACCTGGGCAAGGCCAAGGGCGAAGCGGCCCGGCTGATTGCCGAAAAACCGCGTCGCAAGGGCAAGTGGGCCGAGTGGGTACGCGCCGAGCTGGACGGCATGACGCCCCCCGAATACGCCAGCATGGTGCGCAGCGAAGTCAACAAGCTGATGGCCGCCGCCAGCGCCAGCCGCTGAACACCCCCCAGGTGCTTACCAGTAGGCGCCCTTGGGCAGGTCCAGCTTGCCCTCGTCGGTAAAGCGCACAGTCCCCAGCAGACCACCGGCCAGCTTGCCGCGCAGCTTGTAGGGCAGGCCCTGCAGCGAGTCCACCTTGCCCAGTCCATAGGCCTGGCGCAGGAAGGAAAATGCCGTGATGCTTACCGGCACCACGATCACCGCTTCGTCATAACGGCCGATGTGCCCCTGCTGGTCGCTGACCCCGGCGGCCAGCGGCTGGCCGTTCACTTCCAGGTTGAGGGCAATGCCGTTGTAGTCGATGGGCGATTCGCTGGGGTTTTGCACCCGCATTTTCACGGCCATGCGCAGTTCCAGTTCCTGGCCGGGCAACGGTTCGATGCCGATCACACTGATATTGACCGGGTCACGTGGCTGGAACAGTGCGCACGCGTTCAGGCCGTAGGCCATCAGTAGCACAAGCATTAACCGGGTAAAGCGGTACAGGCGGGCAGTCATGAGGGCGACCTTGCCAGAGTGAGCGAAGTGTCAGTGTGGCAAATGCAAGTGGGCGTTGAAAGTGCCCCACAGGATGAAAGATACTGTTTCTCATTAACGCCCGATAACTCCTCCTACTGGCTGTTCCCAAACCCATGCTGACGTCACCCGTGTCGGGGCTGCTGGCGAGTTTCCAGGAGCACTACGACGACCTGCTGCAGTTTCTGACCCGGCGCATGAGCGACCGCCAGCGCGCCGCCGACGTGGCCCAGGAAACCTACCTGAAGCTGGTCAAGATCGATGAGCAAGCGCTGCCGGTGCTGCATGCGCGCAGCTTCATCTTCCGCGTGGCCGGCAACCTGGCAATCGATGCCTTGCGCCGCGAACAGCGCCTGGCGGCCAGCCATGACGACTGTGACGGGGCAGCGGAACTGGCCTGCCCGGCGCCAGCACCCGAGGCGATGTTGCTGGCCCGGGAGCGCTTGCAAATTCTTGACGATGCGCTGCTGAAACTGCCCGACAATGCCCGCCAGGCGTTGTTGCTGAACCGCGTCGAAGGCCTGACCCAGGCGCAGATTGCACAGCGGCTGGGGGTTTCCGAGAGCATGGTGGCCAAGTACATCGGCCAAGCCTTGCGCCATTGCCGCGACTGGCTCAAACAGGCGGGTGTGGCGGCCTCCGTGGTGTTGCTGGTCGCCGCGATGGCGGCTTGGCAACAGGCGCCGATGCTGCTGGCGGATTACCACACTGCAGTGGGCGAGCGGCAGGTGATCACCCTGGCGGATGGCACGCGGGTGACATTGAACAGCGCCAGTGCGCTGAGCGTGGTGTTCAACGCGCACGAACGCCGGGTGGTGCTGGATGCCGGTGAGGCCCTGTTCGAGACCGCTGATGAGGCGCGGCCGTTTGTGGTCGAGACGGCGGGTGAGCGTGTGCAGGGTGGTGCAGCCACGTTCAGCGTGCGCCGCGATGGCCGTGTGGTGCTGGCGCGTGGTGAGGCCAAGGTTGGCGAACGTTCATTGGTGGTAGCCGCCGATGCCGGAACGCAGATGGCCTGGCAGCGCGGCAAGCTGATCTTCAACGGCAAGCCGCTGGGGCAGGTGCTGGCGGAACTTGAGCGTTACCGGCATGGGCGGATTGTGCTGTCCGATAGCAAGCTGGCAGCGATGGAGGTGAGCGGGGTGTTTGACCTTGACGAGCCGGAGGCGCTGTTGCGCACGCTGGAGCAGCGGTATGGCCTGAAGGTGACCTACCTGCCGTGGTTGGCCGTGGTTCATTGACCAGCCTGTGCCGACCTCTTCGCGGGCAAGCCCGCTCCCACAGGTACGCCACAGAATTCAAGGACTGTGATGTACTTGTGCGAGCGGGCTTGCCCGCGAAGGGGCCGGTACAGGAAAAATAATTTCCATTTGCGACTGCAAGTTCCTGCAAGCCAGATCGTCGTAGTGGGACTGATCAGCAACCCATTCTCATTTACGACTTGTCAGGAAGCTCATTCGTGCCTCTGATGCTCAAGCCCCTGCACCGCCGTCGCGGTTCACTTCACCATGCCCTGATGTCCTGCAGCGCCCTGGCCATGCTGGCCGGCCCGTTGTCGGCATGGGCGTCGACCGCTGCCGACCAGGCCCAGGTCCAGGCCCGTCAGGTTCAGCTCGACCTGCCCGCCCAGCCGCTGGACCAGGCCCTGACTGCCTTCGCCGACCAGGCCGGCCTGCACCTGTTGTACACCACGGGCGATGTTGCAGGCCTGGCCAGCCCTGCGTTGCACGGCAGCTACAACGTCGAGCAGGCCCTGCAGCAGTTGCTGGCCGGCAGCGGCATGGGCTGGCAGTTCAGCGATGCCCGCACGGTCACCCTGCGCAAGGCCGAGGCTGCGCCGCAGGCGGTCAACCTCAAGCCGATCGAAGTCAACGTGGCCTCGCGTACCAGCACTGCAATCAGCGAAATCCCCGGCACGGTCTGGGTAGTCGACCAGCAGCAATTGCGCGAACAGATCGACAGCGGCGTCAGCCTGAAGGAAGCCATCGGCAAGCTGGTACCCGGCCTCGACCTGGCGCCGGAAGGGCGCACCAACTACGGCCAGAACATGCGCGGGCGCAACGTGCTGGTGATGATCGACGGGGTCAGCCAGAACAGCTCGCGTGGCCTGTCGCGCCAGTTCGACAGCATTTCGCCGTTCAACGTCGAGCGTGTCGAAGTGTTGTCTGGCGCCAGCGCCATCTACGGCGGCGGAGCCACCGGCGGCATTATCAACATCGTCACCAAGAAGGGCGAGCCCGGCCCGGCGCGCTTCGAAACACAGCTGGGTGCCAGCAGCGGTTTCAACAACAGCGATGACCTGGCCACCCGCTTCGCCCAGTCGATCAGCGGCGGTAACGAACGGGTCAATGCCCGCCTGGGTATCTCCGGTGAGCAGAACGAAGCCTTCTACGACGGTGCCGGCGACCAGATTTTCATCGACAACACCCAGACCGACCTGCAGTACAACCGCACCCTCGATGTGCTCGGTACCTTGGGCCTGCAATTGAACGACCAGCAGAGCCTCGACCTGCTGGCCCAGTACTACGACTCGGGCAACCACGGCAGCACGGGTATCTACTTCCCCAACCTCAACTACAACGCACCGTCCGACCTGGAAGATGCCGAACTGCGCAGCGGCTACTCGTCCGACCTGGAGCCGCGTACCCGGCGCCTGCTGCTCAACGCCAACTACCACCACACCGATGTGCTGGGCCAGGACTTCTACCTGCAGGCCTCGTACCGCAAGGAAGACGACAACTTCTATCCGTTCCCCTACTACAACCGCGCCACGCCCACCGGGTCGCGCGGGGTGTACTTCGCCGCTTCGCAGCAAAACTTCGAGGTCACCAGCCTCAAGGGCCTGTTCGCCAAGCAGTGGGACACGCTGAAGCTGACCTACGGCGTCGACCTGGACCGTGAGCGTTTCAACGCCGAGCAGACCACGTTCAATGCCCTGACTTCGTCCGAGTCGGGCGGTCTGGAGATGGAGAAGGACAGCAAGGCCGCGCGCTATCCCAGCTACCGGGTTGATGGTGTGTCGGCGTACGCCCAGCTGGACTGGCATGCCACCGATAACCTGACCTTCTCCGGCGGCGCCCGCCGCCAGCAGATGGACGTGGACGTCAGCGACTTCAAGGGCGTGCCGGGCGGCAGCAACGATTACCAAGTCAACCTGTTCAACGTCGGTGCCATTTACGACTTCAAGAACGGCCATCAGGTGTGGACCAACTACGGCGAAGGCTTCGACCTGCCGGACCCGGCCAAGTACTACGGCAAGCCAGGCCTGAGTGTGGCCGACAACCCGCTGGCCGGCATCAAGAGCCGCCAGGTGGAACTGGGCTGGCGCTATGCAGATCTGGACTGGGATGCCCAGGCGGCGCTGTACTACATCTGGTCGGACAAGATCATCAACGTCGATTCGCAAACGCTGACCATCAACGTGGAAGAGCAGAAGAGCCGCGACTTTGGCTTTGAAGGTGAGCTGACCCGGCATTTCCAGACCGGCTGGGAGGCGGGTGGTACCTTGCACCTGACGCGCTCCGAGGAAGAGGCTGCCGACGGTGGCTGGATCAAGCGTGATGCCCGGTATGCCTCGTTGTCCAAGGCCACTGCATTTGTCGGCTGGAAGGGCGATGGCCGCAGTGCGCGGCTGCAGGCCAACCATGCCTTCAGCCTGAAGGACGATGCCGACCACGAGATTGACGGCTACACCACCTTCGACCTGCTGGGTAGCCAGGACACCGGCTTCGGCACCTTCAGCGCCGGCATCCAGAACCTGCTGGACAAGCAGTACAGCACGGTCTGGGGCCAGCGTGCGACGTTGTTCTATTCGCCGACTTATGGGCCGGCGTATCTGTATGACTATCAAGGGCGTGGGCGTACCTACACCTTGACCTGGAGCATGGCTTACTGATTGATGTTGTCTGTTCTGGCCTCTTCGCGGGTGACCCCGCGAAGAGGCCGGTTCAGGCAAACGCGGCCAGCAAATCCTGCGCAAACGCCTGCTGGGCCTCGCCCACCGCTTGTGCCCGGTGCCGAGCCAGGGTAAACGGCACCACAAAATCCAGCCCCGGGTCCAGCGCCCACAACAACCCTTCGGCTTCCCACCCCAGCGCACAATGGCGTGGCAGATAGCCAATATGCCGCCCCGACAAAATGAACGTCAGCACGCTCTCGATCTGCTCCGCCACGGCCATGCTGCGCCGGCTCTGAAACGGTTCGCCGCCTTTGAGAAACCGGTACGGGTGGCACACCTGATCCATGTCCAGCAGCCGCTCATGTTCAACGTCCTTAACACCAAACAGCACATGCTGCTTCCCGCAATAAAGCCGTTGTCGCTCCTCGAACAGTGGCTGGTAATCAAAGGCCGCCTGGTTGCCGGAGAAGTAGCTGATGGCATAGTCCAGCCGCTGCTCCAGCAACAGCCGTTCCAGCTCCGCTGGCGGCGCACTGATCAGTTCCAGTTGCACTGCTTCCTCTCGTGTGCGAAATGCCGAAATGGCTGCGGCCAGCTTAAGGCTCACCGCCTTGTCCTGGTTCTCCGCCATGCCGATGCGCACGGTCCCCAGCAACCGCCCGGCAACCCCATTGGCCTGCTGGCGAAACTGCTCGATGTTCAGCAGCAGCCCGCGCGCCGCCTCCAATAGCAACGTGCCTTTCTCCGTGAGGTGAAAGCCACCCTTGCCCCGGCTGCACAGGCGATAACCCAGGCGTGCTTCCAGCTGTGCCATGCGCTGGCTGATAGTGGGCTGGCTCAGGCCTAGCACGCCTTGTGCGGCGCTGAAGCCGCCGGCCTCGACTACAGTGACGAACAGCCGCAGCAGGTGCAGGTCGGGGTCGTGCACTTGTCCGAGCATTACATTGCTCCTGTTGAATGTCAGCTTTGCAAACTTGCCATTCCTGCAATGTAACCCGGCTGGCATGCTCGCGGCATCCACCCATTTGCCGAGGTGTCCGCCATGCGTCGATCGTTGTGCCTGTTGTCCCTGGTTCTGGCCTTGCCGCTGCAAGCCGAAGAAAAGGTCGTCAACCTCTACAGCTGGGCCGACTACGTTGCCCCGCAAACCCTCAAGCGCTTCGAGCAGGAAACCGGCTACAAGGTGCGCTACGACACCTTCGACACCACCGAAGTACTGGAAACCAAGCTGCTGACCGGTGGCAGTGGCTACGACGTGGTGGTGCCATCGTCGACCGTACTGGCCCGGGCGCTGAAGGCCAACGCCCTGCAACCGCTCGACCCCCAGGCCATGCCCGGCTACAGCAACCTCGACAAGGACCTGCTGGCCAAGCTTGCCGAGGCCGACCCCGGGAACCGCCACGCTGTGCCGTACACCTGGGGCACCTTGGGCCTGGGTGTGAACGTGGAAGCGGTGCGCCAGCGCCTGGGTGATGTGCCGCTGGACAGCCTCGACCTGCTGTTCAAGCCCGAATACGCCAGCCGCCTTAAGGATTGCGGCATTGCCATGCCCGATTCACCGCAGGAGGTGATTGGCGTGGCCCTCAACTACCTGGGCAAGGACCCGTACAGCCAGAGCAAGGATGATCTGGCGGCTGCGCAGCGCCTGCTGAGCCAACTACAACCCTCGATCAGCTACGTCGCCAATGGCCGGCAGATCAGCGACCTGGCCAATGGCAGTGTGTGCCTGGCGCTGACCTACAACGGCGATGCGGCGATGGCCGCCGACCAGGCGCGCCGTGCCGGCAAGCCGTTCGAGCTGATTTACCGTATTCCCCGGGAAGGCACGCTGGTGTGGCAGGACAACCTGGTCATCCCCAAAGACGCCCCGCACCCCGAGGCAGCGCGTGCGTTCATCGCCTTCATGCTCAAGCCAGAGTCGGTGGCTGCGCTGACCAACACGCTGTTTTTTGCCAACGCCAACCGGGCGGCCACGCCGCTGGTGGACGAAGCGGTGCGCAACGACCCCGACATCTACCCGCCGGCCGAAGTGCGCCAGCGGCTGTTCGCCGACCGCAGCATGGCGCTGTCCGACCTGCGCCAGCGCAACCGCCTGTGGACGGCCTTCCGCACCCGGCAATAACGCATAACAACCCAGGAGCCCGACCGTGGACCAAGCCGCAAGCAATGACCAGGCGATGACCCGCGACAGCCTGTACGGCACTGCCGCAGAAAGTACCTACGCCGGCATTACCAGTTTCTCCCGCCGACGCTACAGCCGCGACCTGCGTGGTGTGGATGTGGTCGTCAGCGGTGTGCCGTTCGATACCGCCACCAGCAACCGCCCTGGCGCACGTTTTGGCCCGCGCGCGATCCGCGCTGCCTCGGTGCAGCAGGCCTGGGCCCGGCACTGGCCGTGGGCGTTCGACCCGTTCGACCACCTGGCAGTGATCGACTACGGCGACTGCGCCTTCGACAGCGGCACGCCGGAGTCGGTGCCGGACAGCATCGAGGCCCATGCCGAGCACATCCTTCAGGCCGGTTGCGCCATGCTCACCTTGGGCGGCGACCACTTCATCAGCTACCCGCTGCTCAAAGCTCACGCTCGCCGCCATGGCCCGCTGGCGCTGATTCACTTCGATGCCCACAGCGATACGTGGCCGGACGAGGAGGGCAAGCGAATCGACCATGGCACCATGTTCTGGCATGCCGCCCGTGAAGGCCTGGTAGACCCGGGCAGTTCGGTGCAGATCGGCCTGCGCACCACCAACGACGACAGCCAGGGCTTTGCCATCCTGGATGCCCGGCAGGTACACCGCCAGGGCACCGAGGCGATCATTGCGGCAATTCGTCAGCGGGTGGGCGACCGGCCGGTGTACCTCACGTTCGATATCGACTGCCTTGACCCGGCCTATGCGCCTGGCACGGGTACTCCGGTGTGTGGTGGGCTTACCACGGTGCAGGCGCTGGAAATTCTGGGCGGGCTGCGTGGTATCAACCTGGTGGGCATGGACCTGGTGGAGGTGGCACCGGCTTATGACCATGCCGATATCACCGCATTGGCCGGGGCGACGTTGGCGATGGAGATGCTGTGCTTGTATGCGGCGCGGCACAAGGTAGACAAAGGCCAGTAATCGGGGGCCGCGAAGCGGCCTCAAGGTCCATACTGAAATATCAGGAATCAACTCGACCCGCATTCACACTTTTGCCGCGAACCCTTCGCGCCTTAGGCTATCAAAACCCCCAAGGCGCGGCATTTTCGTACAGGAGGTGAAGCATGAACCCGTCATTGCCCATCCTGGCGCTTGGCCTGGCCTTGTGCCTGCCCGCGCACGCTGCTCCGCAGCCACCGTTGCAGCTCGCTGCCGGCAACAATAACCCCTACAACAGCCCGATCCAGCGCGCCAACCCCAACAGCCGCCAAGGCAGCATGCCTACCGCGCCGCCCGTGCGTGGCCCCTCCACCGACCCGTACCAACGCACGCCCAGCCTGGACAACCGGGGCATTGGCAATGGCGACAACCTGCGCCGCCAGCAGCAAACCCCGAACCTGGAACCTACCCGGCCGCCGCGCGACAGCACGCGTGCGCCCTAAGCCCATACGAAAGGAATCCTGCATGCCCAGAGCAACCTGGCTGGTCACCGTGACCGCCGCCGCACTCATGCCCCTGTTGGCACAGGCGGCGGCCGAGCAACAGTTTCGCAGTGAAGAAGGCACCTTGACAGTCAGTACCCTGGCCGACGGCCTGCGCAACCCTTGGGCGTTGGCATTTCTGCCGGGCGGCAAGGACATGCTGGTGACCGAGCGTGCCGGCAATTTGCGGCTGGTCAACGCCGAAGGCAAGGTCGGCCCGCCGATCAGCGGTGTGCCCAAGGTCTGGGCCGAGGGGCAGGGCGGCCTGCTGGATGTGGTGCTGTCGCCGGCGTTCGACAAAGACCGTACCGTATACCTGTCCTATGCCGAGGAGGGCAGTGACGGCAAGGCCGGCACCGCGGTCGGCCGTGGCCAGCTGTCCGAAGACCGGGCCCGGCTGGAAAACTTCACCGTGATCTTCCGCCAGCAGCCCAAACTGTCGGTGGGTAACCACTTCGGCTCGCGGCTGGTGTTCGACCGCAACGGCTACCTGTTCATCGCCCTGGGCGAGAACAACCAGCGCCCCACTGCCCAGGACCTGGACAAGCTGCAAGGCAAGATCGTGCGCATCCTTCCCGATGGTGATGTACCCAAGGACAACCCCTTTGTAGGCAACGACAACGTGCGACCGGAAATCTGGTCGTTCGGCCACCGCAACCAGCAAGGCGCCGCGCTCAACCCATGGACCGGCAAGCTGTGGACCCACGAGCACGGCCCGCGAGGTGGCGACGAAATCAACATCCCCGAGCCCGGCAAGAACTACGGCTGGCCGATTGCGACCCACGGCATCAACTACTCGCTCCTGCCGATCCCCGAGGCCAAGGGCAAGCATGTGGACGGCATGGTCGACCCACACCATGTGTGGGAGAAGTCGCCAGGCATCAGCGGCATGGCGTTCTACGACAGCCCCACGTTCAAGGCCTGGGACCACAACCTGTTCATAGGTGCGCTGGCAACGCAGGAGCTGATTCGCTTGCAGCTGGACGGCGACAAGGTGGTGCATGAAGAGCGCCTGCTGGGGGACCTGAAGGCCCGCATCCGCGATGTGCGGGTAGGGCCGGATGGGTACCTGTATGTGCTGACCGATGACAAGGACGGCGCGTTGCTGAAGGTAGGCCTGGCCAACTGACGCTCCTACACGGATAGCGTTAGCCGTGTAGAATTCGTTATGGCCATAGATCCCCAATCCCTCTACCAGCAAGCCCTGACCACTCAGGGCTATGTCGCCGACCCTGCACAGGCCCGCGCCGTCGAGGCGCTGCAAGCGTGCTTCCTGGCCGTCGAACAGGGCCGCTCCACCCAGGGCATCTACCTTTGGGGCCCGGTCGGTCGCGGCAAGACCTGGCTGATGGACCAGTTCCACCGCTGCCTGCGCCTGCCCAGCCTGCGCCAGCACTTCCACCACTTCATGGCCTGGGTCCATCAGCGCCTGTTCCAGCTGAACGGCACGGCCGACCCGCTGTTGGCCTTGGCCCGGGAACTGGCCGGGCAGATCCGCGTGCTGTGCTTCGACGAATTGTTCGTCAACGACATCGGTGATGCGATCATCCTCGGCCGCCTGTTCCAGGTGCTGTTCGACCAGGGCGTGGTGATCGTCGCCACCTCCAACCAGCCACCCGAGCAGCTCTACCGCGACGGCTTCAACCGCGAGCGGTTCCTGCCGGCCATCGCCGCTATCCAGCGGCATATGCAGGTGCTGCCAGTGGCGGGCGAACAGGACCACCGCCTGCACCCTGGTGCAGCGCGGCAGCGCTATTGGGTGGCCGAAGTGGGGCAGACCAGCCAGTTGGCCGAGGTTTTCCGCCAGCTTAGCCCGGATGACGCCGGCACTGATCAGCCCTTGGTTATTGGCTCCAGGCACATTCAAGTCGTGCGGCGCAGCGAGCAGGCGATCTGGTGCCGTTTCGCCGACCTGTGTGAGCAACCGCTGGCAGCCATGGAGTTCATGGCCCTGTGCGATCGTTATCCCGCCGTCCTGGTGTCGGGCATTCCTGCGCTGGGTGGCGAGCAGCGGGCCGGGCGCATTGCCCGTGGCACTGAAGATGCTGCCGCACGGGTGGTGGCCGGTGATCGCGAGCTGCCGGCACTGTCGCCCAAGGACGACGCAGTGCGCCGCTTCATTGCCCTGGTCGACGAGTGCTACGACCGCCGGGTGGCGTTGTACCTGGAGGCGCAGGTACCGCTTGAAGCGTTGTATACGCAGGGGTATCTGGCGTTTCCCTACCAACGAACCCTCAGCCGCCTGCGGGAGATGCAACTGCAGCGGTTTGGCTGAATGGTGCAAGGGCCGCAAAGCGGCCCCACCGCACGGGTTCAGTGTTAGCCGGCGTGAAACCAGCCCAGGGTAATCATCGCCAGCACTGCATAGCGGCCAGCCTTGGCCAGGGTGACCAGCAGCAGAAAGCGCCAGAACGGTTCGCGCATGATCCCGGCGATCAGCGTCAGCGGGTCCCCGATCACTGGCATCCAGCTGAGCAACAGCGACCACTGGCCCCAGCGCTGGTAGCGCTCCTGCGCACGCGCCAGCTGGGCTGCGCTGAACGGGAACCAGCGCTTGTCGCGCAGGTGCTCGATGGCCCGGCCCAACAGCCAGTTCACCACCGAACCCAGCACGTTGCCCAAGGTGGCCACCAGTAGTAGGGTCGCCCAGGCCTCGGGCTGGCGCAGCAACAGGCCGACCAGCACGGCCTCCGATTGCAGCGGCAGCAGGGTGGCGGCGCCAAAGGCGCTGAGAAACAGCGCCCACAGGCTGAGCATCAGTAGGTGGCGACCACGGTGTCCTGCCCATCCTGGGTCATACCAATAACCTGGTAGGCGTCCTTGTGGTCACCCATTTCCATGCCTGGCGAACCCATGGGCATGCCCGGTACGGCCAGGCCCTTGAGGTCATTGCGTTTGGCCAGCAGGCGTACCTGCTCGGCCGGAACGTGGCCTTCGACGAACTTGCCGTCGATCACCCCCGTGTGGCACGACGCCAGGCGTGGCGCCACGCCCAGGCGTTGCTTCACCGCACTCATGTTCGGCTCGACGTGGTCATTGACGGTGAACCCGTTGTCACGCAGGTGGCTGATCCAGGCCTTGCAGCAGCCGCAGTTGGGGTCACGGTAGACATCGATGGTCTCGGCGGCCTGGGCCAGGCCGGTGATGGCCAGCAGCCCCAGGGTCAGCAGGTGTTTGCGCAGCATGGTAAAGCACTCCTTCCAGCATGGGTTCAGCAGCATAGCGTAAGCGGCTGGTCGCTGAGTTGCACGTTACACTACTGTCAGCTTGCTGCCTCGTCGGCACCGAGGTCGCGCATCAGCAGAGCATGCTCGAGCGCGACCTGCTCCGGAATGGGCAGGTACACCACATGGCCATCGCCCGGCGCCACCTCGATGGCCTGCTGCTGGCGGTTGCACAGGCGGTGCAGGTCGAAGTGGTAGTTGCCGCGCGGGGTCATCAGCTCCAGGTGGTCACCCACGGCGAAGCGGTTCTTCACCTTGACCTCGGCCAGGCCATCGACACGCACGCCGGTCAGCTCGCCAACGAACTGCTGGCGCTCCGAGACCGAATTACCGCGCTGGTAGTTCTGGTACTCATCGTGTACGTGACGGCGCAGGAACCCTTCGGTGTAGCCTCGTTGCGCAAGGGACTCCAGGTTGCCCATCAAGGTGCGGTCGAACGGCCGCCCGGCCACCGCGTCGTCGATGGCCTGGCGATACGACTGCACCGCGCGGGCACAGTAGAAATGCGACTTGGTGCGCCCTTCGATCTTCAGCGAATGCACGCCCATGGTGGCCAGGCGCTCGACGTGCTGGATGGCACGCAGGTCCTTGGCGTTCATGATGTAGGTGCCGTGTTCATCCTCGAAAGCGGGCATTTCAGTGCCGGGGCGGTTGCTTTCCTGCAGCAGGAACACCTGCTCGGTCGGGGCTCCCAGGCCAAGGGTGGGCTGCACTTCGCGTACGATGTCGCCGGTGGCGTTCTCGGTGGCCGGCGTGGCGTCGTACTTCCAGCGGCAGGCGTTGGTGCAGGTACCCTGATTGGCGTCACGCTTGTTGAGGTAGCCCGACAGCAGGCAACGGCCGGAGTAGGCCATGCACAGGGCGCCGTGGACGAACACCTCCAGCTCCATGCCCGGCACCTGCTGGCGGATTTCCTCGATTTCTTCGAGCGACAGCTCGCGTGACAGGATGACCCGGCTCAGGCCCAGTTGCTGCCAGAACTGCACGCTGGCCCAGTTGACCGTATTGGCCTGCACCGACAGGTGCACCGGCATCTGCGGGAAGTGCTGGCGCACCAGCATGATCAGGCCGGGGTCGGACATGATCAGTGCATCCGGCGCCATGTCGATCACGGGCGCCAGGTCTTTGAGGAAGGTCTTGAGCTTGGCGTTGTGCGGGGCAATGTTGACCACCACGTAAAAGCGCTTGCCCAACGCATGCGCCTCCTGGATGCCCAGCGCCAGGTTGGCATGGTCGAACTCATTGTTACGCACCCGCAAACTGTAGCGCGGCTGTCCTGCATAGACTGCGTCGGCACCGTAGGCAAAGGCATAGCGCATGGTCTTGAGGGTGCCGGCGGGGGCCAGCAGTTCGGGCTTGGCGGTCGGGTTCATGTGCGCACCGGGGCAAAAGGCGCGGATGCTATAGCCGGCGGAAAATACACGTATTGATTTACATCAAGGGAGTGGTGGCACTTTTACCCAAGCGGCGCGCACTAATATCCCAGAAGCCATTCGAGGACCTGCGATGAACGAAGCTGCGCTACAGAACAAAGCCCTGGCCGTACTTTTGGCGCTGGTGACCATCGCCTTTTTCTGGATATTGCTGCCTTACTACGGTGCGATCTTCTGGGCGGTGATACTGGGCATTCTGTTTGCCCCGCTGCAGCGGCACCTGCTGATCCGCTTTGGGCGCAGGCGCAACCTGGCCGCTGCCACCACGACGCTGGTGTGCCTGCTGGTGGCGATCCTGCCGGTGATCATCACCAGTGCATTGTTGGTGCAGGAGGGGGCCACGCTGTACCAGCGTATCGAAAGCGGGCAACTGGACATCGCCGGTTACATCGAGCGTGGCAAGGACATGCTCCCGGCGTTTGCCCAGCATGGCCTGGACAACATAGGCATGGGCAACCTCGACGGGTTGCGCGAAAAAATCACCAAGTGGGCAACCCAGGGTAGCCAGGTATTGGCCAGCCAGGCGTTCAGCTTCGGTCAGGGTACATTCGAGTTCGTGATCAGTTTTGGCATCATGATGTACCTGCTGTTCTTCTTCCTGAGAGAAGGCGCCGAGGTGGCCCGCCGTGTGCGCCTGGCCGTGCCACTGCCCGAACACCAGAAGCGCCGTTTGCAGCTGAAATTCAACCGGGTGGTGCGGGCGACGGTGAAAGGCAACGTGCTGGTGGCCATTACCCAAGGGGCGCTGGGCGGCTTCATCTTCTGGGCGCTGGATATCCCCAGTGCGTTGGTGTGGGCGGTGCTGATGGCGTTTCTGTCGCTGCTGCCGGCAGTGGGCGCTGGCATCGTCTGGGCGCCGGTTGCAGCGTATTTCCTACTGACCGGGGCCATATTGCCGGGGGTGATTCTGAGCGCGTTCGGTGTGCTGGTGATCGGCCTGGTGGACAACCTGCTGCGGCCGATCCTGGTGGGCAAGGACACGCGTATGCCGGACTATCTGATCCTGGTGTCGACGCTGGGTGGGCTGGCAGTGTTCGGGCTCAACGGCTTCGTAATCGGGCCATTGATTGCGGCGCTGTTCGTGTCCAGCTGGGCAATCTTTGCCTCGACCAAACCGCAAGTGCAGTTGCCGCAGTAGAACGTGCACGGGGGCTGCAAAGCAGCCCCACTGGCCGGATCAGAAAGATTGCGGCATTTCACCCTTGGCCAGGCGCCGGTTGATGTCGGCGATCACTTCGGGCAGCTCGTTGATGGTGTCGATCAGGTAGTGCGGGCGGGAGCCTGCAAACAGTGCGTGGATGCGCGTGCGCTCGCTTTCCAGCTTCTCGGCGCTCAGTGCCCGGTAGCCTTCCCAGGTCAGCCCCAGGGCATTGCCCGAGCACACCAGGGCCACGGTCCACATGCCGGCGCGTCGGCCTTCGAGAATGCCCGGCACGGTGTCGTCCACCTTCACGCAGGCCGCTACGTCGTCGATGCCAAGGGCAATCACATTGGCCAAGGCCTGGGCTGGCCATGGGCGACCGTTCGGGGTTTCATCGGTGGCTACCACATGGTCGGCCACGTAGCCATTCTGCGCGGCCAGCTCCACCACCTTGTCCATCACCACTTTCGGGTAACCCGAGCAGGAGCCGATCTTCAGGCCGTCCTGGCGCAGGCTGGTCAAGGTTTCCAGGGCGCCAGGGATCAATGCCGAGTGCACGGCGATTTTCTCGATCTGCAGCGGCATGAAGCGGTTGTAGATGGCGGTGACATCATCGTCGGTGGGGGTGCGGCCGAACACTTTGCGGTAGCGCTCGGCAATTTCCGGTACGTCGCACAGGGTGCGGATGTGGTCCCATTTGCCCATGCCCATCGGGCCTCGGGCTTCCTCGATGGTCACTTGCACGTCGAATTCGGCGAACGCCTCGACGAAGATCTGGGTCGGCGCGAAGGAGCCGAAGTCGACCACGGTGCCGGCCCAGTCGAGGATGGCGGCTTGCAGCTGGGTAGGGTTGTTGTAGTTCATGTGGCTAATTCCTGAAGTCGGGTGGGCAAAGGGGTCAGATGTCCAGCACTTCCATTTCCCGCAGCACTTGGGCCACGGCATTCACGGCGGCTTGCATGCCGTCGGCTCCGACCACGCCGATGCAACCGACACGGAAGGTTTCGACCTGGGTCAGCTTGCCTGGGTAAAGGATGAAACCCTTGGCCTTGACCCGCTCGTAGAAGTCTTTGAACTGGTAGCGGGCATCGTTGGGTGCATGGAACGTGACAATGATCGGCGCCTGGATCTCGGCCGGCAGGAAGCTGCGCAGGCCGATGGCAGCCATGCCGTCGAGCAGGGTCTTGCAGTTGTCGGCGTAGCGCTGGTGGCGCGCTGGCAGGCCGCCTTCCTCGTTGTATTGCTGCAGTGCTTCATGCAGGGCCGCGACCACGTGGGTGGGCGGTGTGAAGCGCCACTGACCGGTCTTGGCCATGTAGGCGTGCTGGTCGTGAAGGTCCATGGCCAGCGAGTGGGCATTGCCTTCGGCGGCGGCCAGGGCTGCTTTTTCGGCGAAGACGAAGCCCATGCCGGGTACGCCTTCCAGGCACTTGCCGGAGGCGGCGATGAGTGCTTCGAAGGGGATTTGGCGGGCGTCGATTGGCAAGGCGCCGAACGAGCTCATGGCATCGATGATCAGGCGTTTGCCGTGGCGTTTGATGACCTGGGCGATCTCGGGCAGCGGGTTGAGGATGCCTGTGCTGGTTTCGCAGTGAATCAATGCCACGTGGGTCACGGACGGGTCGGCAGCCAGCAGGCGGTCGACATCAGCGGCGGTAGTTGGCTGGTCTTCGGCGGTTTCGAAGGTGCTGTACGTGCGGCCCAGCACTTTGCAGATTTTTGCCAGACGCTGGCCGTAAGCGCCGTTGATCAGCACCAGAACCTTGCCATCGCGTGGTACCAGAGTGCCGATGGCCGCTTCCACGGCGAAGGTGCCGCTGCCTTGCAGGGGCACGCAGTGGTGGCTGGCGCTGCCGTCGATGATCGCCAGCAGCTGCTCGCACACGCTGGCCGTCAGTTGGTTGAAATCGCGGTCCCAGGAGCCCCAGTCCACCAGCATGGCTTGGCGGGTGCGGATTGATGTGGTCAGTGGACCTGGGGTCAGCAGAATCGGGGCGTTGCTCATTCCGTTATTCCTCACAAGCGGTGGGCTGAAACGACGGGGCCTAGGTTGCAATTCGCGCTGCTATCAATCAAATTGTTTGTTGTTATCTCAGCTATAAGTCAGGCCGATAGAAATGAACCTGTTCCAGCTCCGCGCCTTCGATGCCGTGGCCCGCGAGGGCAGCTTTACCCGTGCCGCCGAGCGGCTGTTCATCAGCCAGCCGGCCGTGACCGGGCACGTCAAGGCGCTGGAGGAGCACTACCAGATCACCTTGCTGCGGCGCACCGCACGGCGGGTGGAATTGACCGAAGAGGGCACCCGGCTGGCGGCCATCACCCGCGCCATGTTCGGCCTCGCCGAAGAAGCACAGGCCATGCTCGAAGCCAACCGGCAATTGCTGACCGGGCGGCTGGAGGTGGCGGCCGATGGCCCGCACCGGGTCATGCCCATGCTGGCGCAGCTGCGTGAGCGCTACCCCGGCATCACTGTCAACTTGCGGCTGGGCAATGCTCAGGAGACGCTGGCTGCGCTGTTGTCCGAGCATGCCGACGTGGCGGTGCTGACCGAGATCGAGCCGCGCAAGGGCCTGTACCTGCAGAACCTCTGCGAATCACGCCTGTGTGCCTTGTTGCCTGCGGGGCATGGCTGGGCCCACGGCGACGGCGATTTGCCCCTGGCCGAACTGCACCAGCAGATCATGGTGCTGCGCGAGCCCAGCTCCACCACGCGGCGCACCTTCGACAAAGCCTGCATCACGGCGGGCGTGCAGCCGCGTGTACTGCTGGAACTGGACAGCCGTGAGGCGGTGACCGAGGCGGTGGCTTCGGAGCTGGGTATTGGTGTTGTTTCTTCTACAGAAGTGGCCAATGATCCGCGGGTGGTGGCACGGCCATTGTCTGGCGAGGGCCTGGTCAACCAACACCTGATCGGTTGCCTGGAGCGCCGTCGCGAATTGCGCCTGATCCAGGCGTTCCTGGGCCTGGCGGTGGGGCTGTGATGGCTGTTTTCAGCAAGGCGGCCTAAGATGGCCGGCAACCCGCCGACAGGACCGTCGATGAGCGAAAAAGACACTATTTCCATGCAGCTGGTTCGTGAAGCGCTGTTGCAGACCTGCCCCGCCGGTGAGCCCGATAGCGCCTTGCTGGCCCGGGCGGGAATCGCCGTTGAACACTTGCAATTGCCAGAGGCGCGTGTCAGTGCAGAGTCCTATGCCCGGTTGTGGCGCCTGCTGGCACGCCGCTGCAACGACGAGTTCTTCGCCATGGACCCACGCGGCCTTCGCAGTGGCAGCCTGGCGTTCATGTGCCGTGCCAGCATGGGCCAACCGACCTTGGGCGCGGGGCTGGAAACCGCGCTGGCATTCCTTTCGCTGATGCTTCAGGACATGCAGCCCAGCCTGGTGCGCCAGGAAGGTCTGGCCGAGATTGTCATCAATGAGCCGCGTGACGAACCGCGCCGCGCGTTCACCTATTTCACGTTCTGGATGATCGTGCATGGGGTGGCGTGCTGGCTGGCTGGGCGGCGTATCCCGATCCTGAGCATTGACCTGCGTTGTGCCGAGCCACCCTTTTGTGACGACTATCGGGTGATGTTTTCGGAAAACCTGCATTTTGAGCGCCCGCGCACACGCATGATCGTTGCCTCGGCGTGCCTTGACCTGCCGCTGAAGCGCAACGAGGAGGAACTGCAGCGATTTCTTGCCGAAGCGCCGGGCAATATCTTGGTCAAGTACCGTGATCCGGCCAGCCTCGGGCGACGCATACGTACCGACCTGCTGGGCCTGGCCCCTGAACATTGGCCAGATGCCGACAGCCTGGCACGGCAGCTGTGCCTGTCGCCTTCGACTCTACGCCGGCGCCTGGCCGAAGAGGGGCAGAACTACCAGGGGTTGAAGGACAGTGTACGCAGAGAGTTGGCGATCGCCTGGCTAAGCCGGGAAGACGTGGCCATGGGCGAGCTTGCCGAGCAGTTGGGGTTTGCCGACAACAGTTCGTTCTACAAGGCGTTTCGCAAATGGTTTGGCTGCAACCCTGGGCATTATCGGGCATTGATTCAGGCGCGCGGGGCAGGGCACTGAGGGACTAACGCTTCCGGCTGTAGCGCGGCAAGCGGTAAGGGCAAGGTGGCAGGTCGAATCATGCATGATATCGCCGAGCAGTTGCCCGCCTGGCTGAGGGGTGCCGGACCAAAACCACTGGCGTTGCTGCGGGCCTGCATGACGGCACATTTTTCTGGGCGCCGTACCTGGGTGCCAGGTATCCCGAGGCGTATGCGCGTATCTCCGACGATTTCGACACGCGGATGGATACCCTGGGTCAGGAAAAGGAAGCCCGGCAGTGGTGAGTATGTGCACCGCTGTGAGCAGCTTAAACGGGAAACGGAACAGGCGTTCGAGGCGCTTGCCTTGCAGCTTACCGAGCAGGAACTGAACCTGCCGTTGCAGGGGCAGCCGCACCAAGGCGTCTGAGCTGCCCGCACCCGTTCCCTCTGCATCCTGGTCAGGCAGTTGAGCAACATGGTTGGCTTCGTCCAATAGCTGGGGAACCAACCATGACCACCAACGCGACTGGCCACGATCAATTCATGGCTGCCAGATTACCTGAGTGGCTCAAACGTGCTTCAAAGGGCCAGATCAATACCTTGCGTACCAGCCTGAACGCGCATCATGCCAGCCAGGCGCGCCTGCGTGGGCTCACCGTCGAGCTACTGCCGCTCCAGCCGTTTGCCGAGAAACACCTGCTGGCACTGCTGGATGCACCGTTGCCTGATGGGCAGGCGTTTGCCCAGCTCGAATGGCTGAGGGTTGCTCCGCGGTTCGGCACTCTGCCAGGCACATTGCAGCAGACGTACGCGTACAGCCAGACACGTGAAAACGGGTTGCTGCGGCTGATGCGCAACTTCGCTGCGAATACAAGCTATTACATAGGTACCGGGCTGGTTCTGCCCGGCAGCGATAAGCCCTTGAATGCATCGCTGGACGCATTGATTGCGGCTTGTCGCGATCTGGACGTTGGCCAGAAATATCAGGACGAGCTGGAAAGGATCTTTCATCCGGCTACTCAAGCGATGCTGGCTGCAGACAAACGTTCGGGGTTGAAACTGGCCACCGAAATTGCAGCTTTGCAGGGAAACATAAGCGCCGATGTACAGATCGCCTTGCGTGAGGTGGTGGACCACGGTAAGTCGCACCGACAGCAAGGGTTGACGGGCGACCCCATGCTGCTGAAGGCGCTAGGGCAACCTGTGGCCGATGGGTTGCTGATTCGCCTGCGTGACAAGGCAGGGAATGAACGGGGCATCGTCCTTTACCTGGCGAGTGATCCTCGGCAAGCGCTGCGTTTTTTCGATGATGCGCCATCCATGAACAGCAGGCTGGCATCGCTGTTGAAGGAGCCATCGTATAGGCAGTACTTCACGCAGCTGATCAGCATTGAGCACCGCGCCGCGTTTGTCAGCACCCTTGGCAAGCGCCTGAAGGATGCACTACCGGACCTGGCGCTTGAAGGCACGGCACCGGGCGGGGGGATTTTCACGGAACTGGCTACCCGGCAAGTGCAAAGGGTCAAGCATGATGCCCGCTTGTTGCTGGTACCAACCGCCGATGCTGATAGCCAGGCCATAAGCGCCAGACACGCGCAATGGAAGGCTGCGGGTCTGGACCTGATAAACCTCGCCGGATTGTTCATTCCCGTCGTGGGCGCCTTGTTGTTGGGTCAGTTGGTTGCCCAGACCTGCTCGGACGTGTTCGAAGGGATAAGGGACTGGTCGAGCGGGCACCAACATGAAGCGCTGGAGCATTTGCTAGGGGTGGCCGAGACCTTGGCGGCCACGGCTGCGACAGTGGCGGCGGTCAGTTTTGTGCGCAGTGCGTTTGTCGCGCGCCTTGAGCCGGTAAGCCTTGGGAATGGGCGCGGTCGGCTATGGCATTTCGATCCCGCGAATTATCGCTCCATGCCGGGCTCTATCGGTCTGCTGGAAGAGGGACGGTATGGTGAGGATGCGCGTCGCTGGGTTCGTATCGACGGGCGCTATCACGAAGTGCATCAGCCGGTCCCTGGCGGCCCCTATCGCTTGCGTCATGCCGCGGGTGAGGGTGGCTACGGGCCGGTCGTGTTGCACAACGGTGAGCGTGGCTGGTGCCTAATGCGCGAGCAACCGCTTGGCTGGCAGGACCCTGCGCGCATGCTGGATGCGTTGTGGCCACAGCATCCCGCTGTCGATGCGCATCAGGCCGAGCAGATACTGCGGGTCGCTGATATGGATGAAGATGAGTTACGCGCGGTGCTGGTGGAGAACCGAGCGGCCCCCGTGAACCTCGGGCAAACCCTGCGCGCCTTCCAGGCACATGCGCGTATTCAGACATTTTTCGAGCGCGTTCGGCTGAAGGCATTGATGCCATCCGACAGTGAGCTGTTGACCTGGAGTGAAGGCCGACCAGATGTTGGGGTGGGGCTGGAGCCGTTACTGGCGCACGAGGCCGAGTTGCGCCCGCAACTGTTTGCCCACCTGACAGACCAGCCGCTTGTGCAAGGCCCCTTGAGCCTGTTGGTCAAGCGCGACTTCCCCGGCCTGCCTGCCGCCTACATAAACGAGCTTGTCGGCCAGGCAGGTGAGCTTGAGCACGAAATGGCGCGGGTCGAGCAGCGCTTGCCTTTGTCGTGCGCGAAGCACGCCCGTTCGCTCCTGCGCCTGGCGCGGTTGAACCGGGGGCTGGCCGGGTTGTATCTGAGTACAGCCTATAGTGACGTCACCGGCGAGCTGGCCCTTGCGTTGCTGGATTCCTTCGAGCTTGACCAGCTCGACATCGACTTGCGTGACAGCGCGCTGGATGGGCGGTCTGTCAAGCACCTCGGTAGCGGCGGGCAGAGCGAGGCGGAAAGGGTACTGGTTCGCCATGAAGGCAGGTTTCAGGTCTACAACGGGTTAGGTGAGCAACAAGCGGCTCCGCCCGGCGAGCCTGGCTGTATCTTCGAGGCACTCGTTGCCGCCCTCACGTCTGAACAGCGCGCGGCGATGCAGTTGACGGGCAGTGGTTTGGCCGGCCAACTGCGTACGCAGCTTCTGGAGCGGTTACCCGGTACCCATTGGGGTATTGCACGCATGCTCGGTTGGCCGGAGCAAGGTGCCTGGTTCAATCCGGGGCGCCGCCTGGAGGACGGGCGCGTGGGTTACACGCTCAGTGGCCGCGCTTCAGCTGCGCCCCGCGATGAGCGGGCAATCGCTCGTAACCAGCTGCGATCGCTTTATCCTGGCCTGGATGAGGCCGCGCTTGACGTGGAGCTGGCGCGTTTGCAGGAAAGCGCGCAGCCCGTGCTGGAGCGCCTCGTGGCGCTGCAGGATGACCATGATCAGCTGATGCAGCACCTGAACCGCTGGGTCAGTGCCGAGTTGGGGGAGGGGCGGCAAGCCGCACGCAGGTTGACGGCCGACAGCATATTGCGCGCCTGGCGATTGCAGGGCGAGCCTGTCTCGACCGGTCAAGCGCAAACACAGGAGCAGCGCCTGTCGCTGAGCGGTTTGCACTTGCGTACGCTGCCGGAACTGCCACCACAAATCGACTTCCATCGCATTACCCTGCTCAGCGTGAACGACACCTTGGTCACTGACATTCCGGTCGATTTCCTTCGTCCTTTCACTGCACTGACGCACCTGAATCTCAACAACAACGGTTTGATGCGCATGCCGACGGGGCTTGCGTACCTCCCAGGTATTCAAGCGCTCAGATTGGCGCGTAACCAGCTACGGCTTGACGCCCAGGCAATCGGTATTCTGCATGGGCTGCCAAACCTTACGCTTCTTGATCTGAGCTACAACCGGCTGGAAGCGCTGGACATGAGCTTCGATCAACTCTCCCGACTGAAAAACCTGAACCTGCGCCATTGCCGTCTCGGCGCCTGGCCGCGACGCCTGGAGCTGTGTGGCCTGCTTGAGTGTGCTGACCTGCGCGACAACCAATTGCGTGAGGTGCCGGCGCAAATCCAGCAGATGCCTCATGCGTTTCGGCGTTCCATTCTGATAGAGCGCAACCCCTTGTCGTCCATGCAGCTCCGTAGATTTTACGCGCTCGATGTGATTGAGGAGCATCGGCACTCGCCTGAGCCGTCATGGACATTTGACCTGGCCCGGACTCGCACGCTCTTGGCCGAGCATGACGATACGGCGGTTCGGGCGACGCGAGAGGCCCTGTGGCAGCGTTTGCTGGCGCAAGCGAATAGCAGTGGGTTCTTCAGGTTGTTGGCTCGCCTGGAAATGACGGCTGACTACACGGGCGCTGGCGACGGACGTGTTGCGCTGGTTGACGGAGTATGGGTGCTGCTGGGCGCGCTGGACAACGATCCCGTGCTCTGCCGGCGAATATTTGAACGGGCTGACGCGCCGCTGTCGTGTTCGGATGCTGTCGCCAGCCGGTTCAGTGAATTGAGGGTACAGGCCAGCCAGGCGCAGGCTGAGGCAAACGCGGTCAATCCTGAAAGCGGCAACCAGCTGCTGGAACTGGGCCGGCAACTGTTCCGGCTGGATCAGGTGGAAGGAATTGCCCGCCAGGATTACCGGCAGCGTCTGGCCGCCGGTGAGCCCGTTGATGAACTGGCATTGGGACTTGCCTACAGGATCCGCCTTCGCAGCCGTTTGCAGCTGCCTGGTCAGCCGTACGCCATGCGCTATCCCGACGCTGTCACGCTTGCACAGGCCCGGATAGAGGATGCATTTCGGCGGGTTAACCACGCGCAGATCCTCGAGAATTTGGCCGATAGCCTGAGTCAGCGCGCGTTCTGGAACCGTTACCTGCGCCAGCAGCATGGCCGCATGTTTGATGCCATCCGTGCAGACTACTCGCAGCGCCTGCTTCGGCTGCAGGCTCAGCGGCCTGCCTTGTCGGCGACGGCCCTTGAGCAGCAGCAAACGCGACTACGAGAGCAACAGGGCGTCGATATCGAGCGCCTGGTCGTGGCGCTCACCCAGTCCTACCTGCGTGCAGCCGAGCGCGGGCAAGGGTAACGAGTGGCGGCCAAACCGGTCATCCAGATTGACAACTTTGGCCATTGCCGCCGCGCTTGAGCGGCGCGAACATCGTTGGACCGATGGTTTAACTCCAAAAACAAGAAGCCAGGAGTCTGACGATGCGCGATTACGCCGAGGCCGCCCGTGCGTTCGACCATGCCAATGCTGTTACGGCGGCATTGCATGGCAACCTCGAAGCCCTCAATGCCTGTGTCGAATGTTGTGATCGGCATGCCGGAAACGGCAAGCTGGCGCTGATTTACGAAGACCGCGATGGCAACAGCGCGCGCTACAGCTTCGATCAGCTCAAGGCGCAGGCAGCCCGCTTTGCCAATGTGCTCAAGGCGCAGGGGGTGGGGGCCGGAGACCGGGTGGCCGGGTTGATGCCGCGCACGCCCGAACTGCTGGTCACCATTCTCGCCACTTGGCGCCTGGGGGCGGTTTACCAGCCCTTGTTCACGGCGTTCGGCCCCAAGGCTATCGAGCACCGGCTTGAGCAATCCCATGCCCGAGTGGTCGTCACCGACAGCCAGAACCGCGCCAAGCTGGACGATGTGCAGGCCTGTCCGACCATCATCACCGTCAGGGCCCGCAGCGGTGAGCTGGACTTCCAGCAATGCCTGGAGCGCGCAGCGGATGCCTGCGAGCCGGTGATGCGCTCGGGCAACGATCCGTTCCTGCTGATGTTCACCTCCGGAACCACCGGCCCGGCGAAACCATTGGAAGTGCCACTGCGGGCGATTGTCGCGTTCCAGGGCTACATGCGCGATGCCATCGAACTGCGTCCAGAGGACAACTTCTGGAACCTGGCCGACCCGGGTTGGGCGTATGGCCTGTACTACGCCGTTACCGGCCCGTTGTCACTGGGGCACGCCACCACCTTCTACGATGGCCCGTTCAGTGTTGAAAGCTGTGCCCGGGTGATCGACAAGCTGGGCATCACCAACCTGGCCGGCTCTCCCACCGCGTACCGTTTGCTGATTGCGGCGGGCAATGAATTCTCGGCGCCGATCAAGGGCCGCCTGCGGGTGGTCAGCAGTGCTGGCGAACCGCTTAACCCGGAGGTGATCCGCTGGTTCTCCGACGAACTGGGCGTGACCATTCACGATCACTACGGCCAGACCGAGTTGGGCATGGTGCTGTGCAACCACCATGGTTTGAAGCACCCGGTGCACCTGGGCTCGGCCGGCTTTGCCATCCCTGGCCACCGCATTGTGGTGGTGGACGAGCAGGGTAACGAACTGCCGGCCGGCCAGCCGGGCATCCTTGCTGTCGACCGTGAGCAATCGCCGTTGTGCTGGTTCGGTGGCTACCACGGGTTGCCGACCAAGTCCTTCATTGGCAAGTACTACCTCAGCGGTGACACCGTCGAGCTGAACCAGGACGGCAGCATCAGCTTCGTTGGCCGCAGCGATGATGTGATCACCACCTCCGGTTACCGGGTTGGCCCGTTCGATGTGGAAAGCGCGCTGATCGAGCACCCGGCGGTGATCGAGGCGGCGGTGATCGGCAAGCCCGACCCGGAGCGTACCGAGCTGATCAAAGCGTTCGTGGTATTGGCCAGTGGCTACAACGGCAGTGCCGAGCTGGAAGAAACCTTGCGTCAGCACGTACGCCAGCGGCTGTACGCGCATGCCTACCCCCGAGAAATCGAATTCGTCAGCGAGCTGCCCAAAACCCCGAGCGGCAAGCTGCAACGCTTCATCCTGCGTAACCAGGAAGTCGCCAAACAAAACGCGCAACAGGCCACCCCTGCCAGCGCCTGAAAGGAAACCGATCATGCAGATAGCCAACAAACACTTCATCGTCAGCGGCGCCGCCTCCGGGCTGGGTGCCGCGACTGCGCAGATGCTGGTCGAGGCCGGCGCCAAGGTCATGCTGGTCGACCTCAATGCCCAGGCTGTCGAGGCCAAGGCCCGGGAGCTGGGTGACAACGCCCGTTTCGCCGTGGCTGACATCAGTGACGAGCAGGCGGCCCAAGCGGCTGTCGATGCGGCTGTCAGCAGCTTTGGCAGCCTGCATGGGCTGGTTAACTGCGCTGGCATCGTCGGTGCGCAGAAGGTGCTGGGCAAGCAGGGGCCTCATGGCCTGGCCAGCTTCGCCAAGGTCATCAACGTCAACCTGGTCGGCAGTTTCAACCTGCTGCGACTGGCTGCGGCGGCCATGGCCGAAGGGTCTGCCGATGAGGGTGGGGAGCGTGGCGTGATCATCAACACGGCGTCGATTGCCGCCTATGACGGGCAGATTGGCCAGGCTGCCTACGCGGCATCCAAGGGCGCCATCGCCAGCCTGACCTTGCCGGCCGCCCGTGAACTGGCGCGCTTTGGCATCCGCGTGATGACCATTGCCCCGGGCATTTTCGAAACACCGATGATGGCCGGCATGACCGAAGAGGTGCGTGCTTCGCTGGCGGCCGGTGTGCCATTCCCGCCACGCCTGGGCCGCCCACAGGAATACGCTGCACTGGCCCGTCACATCATCGAGAACAGCATGCTCAACGGCGAGGTGATCCGCCTCGACGGCGCACTGCGCATGGCAGCCAAGTAAGGAGAGCGAACATGACCCTCGCTAATGACCCAATCGTAATCGTCAGCGCCGTGCGCACGCCCATGGGCGGCCTGCAGGGCGACCTTAAAAGCCTGACCGCGCCACAACTGGGCAGTGCGGCCATTCGCGGCGCCGTGGAGCGCGCCGGCATCGACGCTGCCAGCGTCGAGCAGGTGCTGTTCGGCTGCGTGCTGCCTGCCGGCCAGGGCCAGGCACCGGCGCGTCAGGCGGCGCTGGGCGCCGGGCTGGACAAGCACACCACCTGCACCACCCTGAACAAGATGTGTGGCTCGGGCATGCAAGCCGCGATCATGGCTCATGACTTGCTGCTGGCCGGTACCGCAGACGTGGTGGTAGCGGGTGGCATGGAGAGCATGACCAACGCCCCCTATCTGCTGGACAAAGCCCGTGGCGGATACCGCATGGGCCACGGCAAGATCATCGACCACATGTTCATGGACGGCCTGGAAGACGCCTACGACAAAGGCCGCCTGATGGGCACCTTCGCCGAGGACTGCGCCCAAGCCAATGCCTTCAGCCGCGAAGCCCAGGACCGGTTCGCCATCGCCTCGCTGACCCGTGCCCAGGACGCGATCAAGAGCGGCCGCTTTGCCGCCGAGATCGTGCCGGTGGAAGTCACCGAGGGTAAGGAAAAACGCGTCATCAAGGATGACGAGCAGCCGCCCAAGGCGCGCCTGGACAAGATCCCGCAGCTCAAGCCTGCCTTCCGCGAAGGCGGCACGGTGACGGCAGCCAACGCCAGCTCGATTTCCGATGGTGCTGCCGCGCTGGTGCTGATGCGCCGCTCCGAAGCCGAGAAACGTGGCCTCAAGCCGCTGGCGGTGATCCATGGCCACGCCGCATTCGCCGACACCCCGGCGCTGTTCCCGACCGCGCCGATCGGGGCCATCGACAAACTGATGAAACGCACCGGCTGGAACCTGGCCGAGGTCGACCTGTTCGAAATCAACGAGGCCTTCGCGGTGGTCACCCTGGCGGCCATGAAGCACCTCGACCTGCCCCACGACAAGGTCAACATTCACGGCGGCGCCTGCGCCCTGGGTCACCCGATCGGTGCTTCTGGCGCGCGCATTCTGGTCACCCTGCTGTCAGCCCTGCGCCAGAACAACCTGCGTCGGGGTGTAGCGGCCATCTGCATTGGCGGCGGCGAAGCGACGGCCATGGCTGTCGAATGCCTGTACTGAGGTGAACCATGCTGGTAACTGACGAGCAACAACAGATCGCCGACGCCGTGCGCGCTTTCGCCCAGGAGCGCCTGAAACCGTTTGCCGAACAATGGGACAAGGAACACCGCTTTCCGAAAGAGGCCATCGACGAGATGGCCGAGCTTGGCCTGTTCGGCATGCTGGTGCCGGAGCAGTGGGGTGGCAGCGATACCGGTTATGTGGCCTATGCCATGGCCCTGGAAGAGATCGCTGCCGGTGATGGCGCCTGCTCGACCATCATGAGCGTGCACAATTCGGTAGGTTGCGTGCCGATTCTGCGTTTTGGCAGCGAGCAGCAAAAAGAGCAGTTTCTCACCCCCCTGGCCACGGGCGCGATGCTCGGTGCCTTCGCCCTGACCGAACCGCAGGCAGGCTCTGATGCCAGCAGCCTGAAAGCCCGTGCAAAGCTTGATGGCGACCACTACGTGCTCAACGGCAGCAAGCAGTTCATCACCTCTGGGCGAAACGCCGGGGTAGTGATTGTGTTTGCCGTGACCGACCCGGACGCCGGCAAGCGTGGCATTAGCGCCTTCATCGTGCCGACCGATTCGCCGGGCTACCAGGTGGCACGGGTCGAGGACAAACTCGGCCAGCATGCCTCCGACACGTGCCAGATCGTTTTCGACAATGTGCGTGTGCCCGTGGCCAACCGCCTGGGCGCGGAGGGCGAAGGCTACAAGATCGCCCTGGCCAACCTTGAGGGTGGTCGCATCGGTATTGCTTCGCAGGCTGTGGGTATGGCCCGCGCCGCATTCGAAGTGGCCCGCGACTATGCCAACGAACGGCAAAGCTTCGGCAAGGCGCTGATCGAGCATCAGGCCGTGGCGTTCCGCCTGGCCGACATGGCCACGAAAATCGCCGTAGCCAGGCAGATGGTGCTGCACGCTGCCGCACTGCGTGATGCCGGGCGCCCAGCGCTGGTGGAAGCGTCGATGGCCAAGCTGTTTGCCTCGGAAATGGCCGAAAAGGTCTGTTCGGATGCCTTGCAGACCCTGGGCGGTTATGGCTATCTGAGTGACTTCCCGCTGGAGCGGATTTACCGAGACGTTCGGGTTTGCCAGATCTACGAAGGCACCAGCGACATTCAGCGCATGGTTATTGCGCGCAATCTTTGAAGGAGCAGACTGCATGGCATTCGAAACCATCCTGTTGGACATCCACGGCAAGGTCGGCCTGATCACCCTCAACCGCCCGCAGGCGCTCAATGCGCTGAACGCGCAGATTGTCGGTGAAATCAACCAGGCCCTGGACCAGCTGGAGCGTGACCCGAATATCGGCTGCGTGGTGCTGACAGGTTCGGCCAAGGCCTTTGCCGCTGGCGCCGACATCAAGGAAATGGCCGGGCTGCAATACCCGCAGATCTACGTTGACGACCTGTTCAGCGATGCCGACCGCATTGCCAACCGCCGCAAGCCGATCATTGCTGCGGTGTCTGGCTTTGCCCTGGGCGGTGGCTGCGAGCTGGCGATGATGTGTGATTTTATCCTGGCCGCCGACAACGCCAGGTTCGGCCAGCCGGAAATCAACCTCGGCGTGTTGCCGGGCATGGGCGGTACCCAACGCCTGACCCGTGCGGTGGGCAAGGCCAAGGCCATGGAACTGTGCCTGACTGGCCGCCTGATGGGTGCCGAAGAGGCCGAGCGTGCTGGCCTGGTGGCGCGGATTGTGCCGCAGGCTGAGCTGGTGGAAGAGGCGCTGAAGGTGGCAGCGACCATTGCCAGCAAATCGATCCCGGTGAGCATGATGGTCAAGGAAAGCGTCAACCGGGCGTTCGAAGTTACCCTTAGCGAGGGTGTGCGCTTTGAGCGTCGAGTGTTCCATGCGGCGTTCTCCACTGAAGACCAGAAAGAAGGCATGGCCGCGTTCATCGCCAAGCGCGAGGCGCAGTTCAAGGACCGTTAATACTGGCAGGGGATTTTAGCCGGGCCTCCAGGTGCATGCCTGGAGAAGCCCGGCGCCAGGCCAGCACGGCCTTTCCCAACGCTACCTCCCTGGCACCGACCAGCGGATTGTAAGCACCTGAGGCAAATTCAGCCCCATTTGCAGTTGCTCCACGCGACGTGGCGCCTTAGACTGCCGCCCCCTGTAAAAGAGTGCCGGTTGGCGCTTGAAGAATTCCGCTGCCGATGCCAAGGCGTCGGCGGCACATGAATCGCCCAAATGCACATTTTTTCATAGAGAAATCGATGACCAAGGAACAGTTGCTGGCCATGTCGGCCGATGACTACATGAACGCCGACCAGCTAGCCTTCTTCACTGAGCTGCTGCAGGCGATGAAAGTCGAAACCCATGAGCGCATCGAGCTCAGCCGCACCACCATCGAAGGCCTGGACACTCCGTCGGACCCTGCCGACGTGGCTTCGGTCGAAGAAGAGCGTAGCTGGCTGGTCAATGCCATCGACCGCGACCAGCGCCTGCTGCCACAGCTGGAAATGGCCCTGGACCGTATTGCCGACGAAAGCTTCGGCTGGTGCGATGACAGCGGTGAGCCGATTGGCCTGAAGCGACTGCTGATCAGCCCGACCACCAAGTATTGCATCGAAGCCCAGGAGCGCCACGAGCAGCTCGACCGCCACCAGCGCCAGGTATAACCCCGCGCGCGGTGCCAAGCCCCACGGAGCAATCCCTGGGGCTTTTTGCGTTTCTCGTTGGCGCCGTTTTTGTTGCCCCGTGCGTAACACTGCTGTACCGGCATGCGCTGTTTCCTCGCCACGAGCAGGCGTATCATGGCTATATCGTTAGGTTGCTAATTAAGTTCCGGAGGGAATGATGAATAGCCGAGTCGATGTAGCCGTGATGATTGGTTCGGGGGTGCCGGCCACCCTGCAAGCGCTGGGCAAACGCATCTGCTGGGTGGTGCTGGTCAATGGCGAACGCCGTGGTACTGCATTTGCCACCCGTGAAGAGGCGTTGGAATGTCAGGCCGCCTGGCAGCAACAGCTGAAGAAAGGGCTGGCTGCCTGAAAATGTTTATTGCCTCTCGACGGGTTTCGGTGTTTTCGGGCATATTTGTCCTACAGTAATGCGCATCGGGATGGCAAGCCTTGTGTTCTCGCAGGCCCGCTTCCTTGGTTGCGCTTTCTGGCGAGTGATCTCAGGCATCACGCTTCCCACGCCGGGAATGAGCCAAACGCCTTCGGTTGAGGGCGAATCTGGCAAACCAGAGTAAAGATTCCTGCACGCTGCATCGCCAGCGGGCACAGACATTTCGTATATCGCTTTATTACTCTTTTCGCCTATCGATAAGAAATGGCCGTGCCTCCCCGAGCTTGGGTGAGGGCGGGTTGTAACCGGTTGAGGATTACTTCATTGGCAGTCAGCACTCTTGATACCCATGCATTGTTCGCCCTGGGCGACTTGCGCGGTAAATTGGCCCAACTGTTCCAGGGCCGCTTCATCTATGTCACCGAACAGAATCCAGAAGGCCTTTACATGGCCGAAATCGACACCGAAAGTGCACTGGTGGTCGATGACAAGCAACGTCTGGAGCTAAAAGTAGGCGACCACTTCCGCGCTGCTGTATTGCCCAGCCGTGAGGGTGGCAAGCTGGAAATGCGCTTTCGCGAAATCAAGTTGAATGTGTATGGCGTGGGCGATTACGCCTTCGTTTCGGTGCCGGAAGGCGAGGGCATCGTGTTTCGTGAGGGCCAGGGCGTGATGCTGGTGTTCGCCGCACAGCAGCAAGTGCAGGAAGGCCTGGGCAAGTTGCTCAAGGCGGTGACCGGCAAGGTTGCCAAATGGCGCAAGGGTGAACTGACCACCTTCAAGGCCAGTGAGTGACCGGCGCTGACGGTGCACCTGCCTCGCGGGCTGAATTTCATCGGCAGCGTCAGGCGGATGCCGTGGCCGAGGCCGAACGTTTGCTGGCCAGGCGCGAGGAACTGCAAAGCACCTGGTTGAGCTGGGTGGCGGGTGAGCTCTACCGGCTCGGCCCACCGCCTTATGTCGCCATGGTCCGGCGGCAGCTGCAGCGCCTCAGCCAAACGTGAGACGCAACCTTCAGTTACCGCAGTCGCGACCGCTGCTGACCTCTTCGGGCACTGGCTCTTTTGACATGCGCTTACGGAACAGCGCCGCCCGTGCCAGCAAGAGCGTGGTGACCGGCACGGTGATCGACAGCAGGATCGGAATCAGCCAGGCGTGCAGCACAGGCGCGTCCTTGAGCCAGGAAAAGTAGATGATCGAGGCCAGCGCCACGCACCAGGCGCCAATGGTCGAGGCCAGTGCCGGTGGGTGCATCCGCTGGAAGTAGTCTTTCAGGCGTACCAGGCCTATGGCACCCACCAGGGCGAACAGGCTGCCGGTCAGCAGTAGCACGGCAGTGACCACCTCCAGCCAGAAGGGCAGTACCAAGGTTTCGGTCATTCGATCACCTCTCCGCGCAGCAGGAACTTGGCCAAGGCAAACGAGCCGACGAAGCCGAACAGCGCAATCAGCAGGGCACCTTCGAAGTAGGTGTCACTGGCGTAACGGATCCCCAGCACCAGCATGGTCAGCATGGCCAGGATATACAGGTAGTCCAGCGCCAGCACCCGGTCCTGGGCGGACGGGCCACGGAACAGCCGGATCAGCGCCAGGCCCATGGCCAAGGCGAAGATGAACAGGCTGGCGAGGACAGCATTGGCGAGCAGGCCTGTCATTGGAAGATCTCCATCAGCGGGCGTTCGTAGGTGTCCTTGAAGTGCTCGATGAAGGCCGCTTCATCGTCCAGGTTGAACACATGCAGCAGCAAGACACTGCGGTCCAGCGCCAGCTCGGACCAGACGGTGCCGGGCACCACCGTGGTGATCATCGAAAGTGCCGCCAGGCCGTGCGGGTCGCGCAATGCCAGCGGTATGTGCACGAACGCCGAGCGTGGCGGCTGCTTGCCGGCACGCAGTACGCCGCGAGCCACCAGCAGGTTGGAGACGATCACATCAATGCCGACCCGGCCGATCAGCCGGGCAATGACCAGCGGCCGACGTACGTGGGCATGCTGCGGACGCAGCGGTGCCATCAGCAGCGGTGCCAGCACACCCAGTGCGGCACCCAGCAGCAGGTTGCCGGGGCTGACCGAGAGGTTCAGCAACAGCCAGAGGCCGAACAGCGAAACCGATAGCAGCGGGGCGGGGAACAGTCGGCTCATGGCTGCACCTGTACGTCGAGCGAGGTGGGGCCAGGAATCGGCCGGGCGGCCATCACGGCTTCGATGTAGGCGTCCGGTGCCTGCAGGCTGGCGGCGGTGTCCTGGGTGTAGCGCAGCAAAGGCTCGGCCTTGAGGCTGAGGACCATGCACAGGCCGAGCAGGATGACGATGGGCAGGCACTCATAGCGGCGCAGCACGGGTGACGGGCGCTCTTCGGGCTTCCAGAAGCGCTGTATGCCCACGCGGCCAAAGGCGATCAGCGACGCCATGCCGGACAGAATCAGCAGTGCCACCAGGCCCCAGCCTGCCGGGCTCAACGGCTGTTCGGCCGGCACACCCAGGCCCTGCGGGTTGAACAGCGCGCTGATCAGGTTGAGCTTGCCGACAAAGCCCGACAGTGGCGGCATACCGATGATGAGCAGCGCGCAGGCGATGAAGCTCAGGCCCAGGAAGGCCATGGTCCACGGGATGATCTGGCCGATCACCGCCTTTTGCTCGTCGTCGAGGTTGATACCCTTGGGCGGGTGCAGCGACTCCAGCGGGGGCGGCATCATGTCTTCTTCTTCGTCCAGGGGCGCCTCATTGGCCGAGCGTGAGCGTTCGACCAGTTCGGCGAGCAGGAACAGCGCGCACAGGGCCAGGGTGGAGTTGACCAGATAGAACAACGCCGCGCCGGTCAGCGGCGCCTGGGCAAAGCCAACCGCGCCGAGCAGGGTGCCAGCCGAGACCAGGATACTGAGGGCCGCCATGCGCTCCAGGCGCTGTGCAGCCAGGATCGATACCGCAGCCACCGCCAGGGTGGCCAGGCCGCCGTATACCAGCCATTCGCCGCCGAAATGCGCCGAGGCCCCGGCCTGCCCGGAGAACAACAATGTCCACAGGCGCAGCACGGCATACAGGCCGACCTTGGTCATGATGGCGAACAGCGCAGCCACGGGTGCGCTGGCCGAAGCGTAGGCGGGCACCAGCCAGAAGTTCAGCGGCCAGATACCGGCCTTGACCAGGAACGCCATCGCCAGGATCGCCGCACCGGCGTGCAGCAGGCCACGGTCGGCCTCTGGTACCAGGGGAATCTTCAGGGCCAGGTCGGCCATGTTCAGGGTGCCAGTCACGCCATACAGCATGGCGGCGCCGATCAGGAACAGCGACGAGGCGAACAGGTTGATGGCGATGTAGTGCAGGCCGGCCCGCACCCGGGCGCGGCCCGAGCCATGCAGCAGCAGGCCATAGGACGCGGCCAGCAGCACCTCGAAGAACACGAACAGGTTGAACAGGTCGGCCGTGAGGAAGGCGCCGTAGAGGCCCATCAGCTGGATCTGGAACAGCGCATGGAAGCTTGCCCCGGCACCGTCCCACCGGGCGCGGGCGAACAGTAGCGCACTGAAGCCGATAACCCCGGTCAGGGTCAGCAGCAGGGCCGACAAGTGGTCCACGACAAGCACGATGCCGAACGGTGCCGGCCAGTTGCCCGGCAGGTAAACGCCGATCGACGCTGCATGCCCCTGGGTGCGCACCCACAGCAGCAGGCTGACGGCGATTGCCAGGCCGGCGAAGGTTGACAGCAGGTTTAGGCGGGCCTTGATCCGCCGGTGCTTTTCACCCAGCAACAACATGACTGCGGCAGTGACCAGCGGCAGCAGGATAGGTGCAACGATCAGTTGACTCATTCCATTCATTCGTCACGCTCCCGGCCATCCACGTGGTCGGTACCGGTCAGGCCGCGTGAGGCCAGCAACACCACCAGAAACAGCGCGGTCATGGCAAAGCTGATGACGATGGCGGTAAGCACCAGCGCCTGCGGCAGCGGGTCGGTGTAGTGCAGCAGGTCCTGTGTGACGCCGTCCTTGATGATTGGCTCTTTGCCGATGAAGAGGCTGCCCATGCTGAAAATGAACAGGTTGACCCCGTACGACAGCAGGCACAGGCCCATGATGACCTGGTAGGTACGGGGGCGCAGGATCAGCCACACCCCCGAGGCGGCGAGCACGCCGATGGCGACTGCAATCACTTCTTCCATCAGGCGGCTCCTGCTTGGCTGGTTTTCGCCGGGTTGCCCGGGCGGTAAGCGCGCACCGACTGGTGCGCCAGGGCCGTGAGGATCAGCAAGGTCGAGCCGACCACCACGGTGTATACGCCGACATCGAAGAACAGCGCGCTGGCCACATGCACATCACCCAGCAGTGGCAGGTGCAGGTGGGCAGTATGGGTAGTGAGGAACGGATAACCCAGCAGTATGGCGCCGACCCCGGTCAGGGTCGCGCACAGCAGCCCGGTGCCCATCCAGCGCAGCGGGCGCAGGCTCATCTGCGCTTCGACCCACTGGGTACCGGCCACCATGTACTGCAGGATGAACGCCACCGACATCACCAGGCCGGCGACAAAGCCGCCGCCCGGCTGGTTGTGACCCCGCATGAACAGGTACATCGAGACCAGTAGCGCGACGGGCAGCAGCAGGCGCACCAGCACGGCAGGCACCATCATGAAGCCCAGGGCGGTGTCGGTGGCATGCCGTGGGTTGATCAGGTCGGTGACCACGTCGGGTGCCAGCTGGCGCTGCTGCGCCGGCAGTTGCATGCTCTCTTTGGGTGGGCGGAAGCGGCGCAGCAGGGCGAACACGGTCAGCGCCACGGCCACCAGCACGGTGATTTCACCGAGGGTGTCGAAGCCGCGGAAGTCCACCAGCATCACGTTGACCACGTTGGTGCCGCCGCCTTGGGGCAGCGCACGGCTTAGGTAGAACGATGAGATGTCGTTGGGCGTTGGCCGGGTCAGCATGGCGTAGGACAGCACGGCCATGCCGCCACCCACCAGCACGGCCAGCAGCAGGTCGCGCAGGCGGCGCATGCGCGCGCGCTCCAGGCTACCCGGCAGTGGCGATACGCCTTCGATACGCCGTGGCAGCCAGCGCAGGCCCAGCAGGATCAGCACAGTCGTGACCACTTCCACCACCAGCTGGGTCAGGGCCAGGTCAGGCGCGGAGAACCAGACAAAGGTGATGCAGGTCATCAGGCCGCAGACACTGACCATGATCAGTGCCGCCAGGCGGTGGTACTTGGCCTGGTAGGCGGCGCCGATGGCGCAGGCAATGGCGATCAGCCACAGTGCGACGAACACGCCCGAGCCCGGAATTTTCGGCCGGTCGCCCCAGCTCAGCCCGCTGTAGAGCATGGGCGTGAGGCCTGCGAGAAAGGCGGCGACCACCAGCATGAACAGCTGCGATTGCAGGCGGCGAGAGGTGAACAGGCGCTCGACGCGACGCGCCAGCACCATCAGGTGAACCTGCCCGTGCTCGAACAGGCGCTTGCCGTTGAAGCGCTCGATCACCGGCGGGTAGGGGAAGCGGCCCAGGCGCAGCTGCTTGCGCAGCAACAGGTACAGCACGATACCGCCGCTCATGGCTACCAGGCTCATGATCAGCGGTGCGTTCCAGCCATGCCAGATCGCCAGGCTGTACTCCGGCAGGGTGCCGCCTACCACCGGTAGCGCCGCAGCGGCCAGCAGTGGGCCGACCGACTGGGCAGGGAAGATCCCCACTACCAGGCAGGTGAGCACCAGCAGTTCGACCGGCGCACGCATCCAGCGTGGCGGCTCGTGCGGGGTGTGGGGCAGGTCCTGGGCGGTCGGCCCGAAGAACACATCGACGGTAAAGCGCAGGGCATACGCCACGCTGAAGGTGCCAGCCAGGGTGGCGATCACGGGCAGGGTGGCTTCGACCCACGCGGTGGAACTGATGAATACGGTTTCGGCGAAGAACATTTCCTTGGACAGGAAGCCGTTCATCAGCGGCACGCCAGCCATCGAGGCGCTGGCCACCATGGCCAGGGTCGCGGTGTAGGGCACCAGGCGGATCAGGCCGCTGAGGCGGCGGATGTCGCGTGTACCGCTTTCGTGGTCGATGATGCCGGCGGCCATGAACAGCGAGGCCTTGAACGTGGCATGGTTGAGAATGTGGAACACCGCTGCAACGGCAGCCAGTGGGCTGTTCAGGCCCAGCAGCAGGGTAATCAGGCCCAGGTGGCTGATGGTCGAATAGGCCAGCAGGCCCTTGAGGTCGTTCTGGAACATGGCGGCGAACGCGCCGAGCAGCAGGGTGAGGGCACCGGCACCGCCGACGATCCAGAACCATTCTTCGCTGCCGGAAAGCACCGGCCACAGCCGCGCCAGCAGGAACACCCCGGCCTTGACCATGGTGGCAGAGTGCAAATAGGCCGATACCGGCGTGGGCGCTGCCATGGCGTGGGGCAGCCAGAACTGGAAGGGGAACTGTGCGCTCTTGCTCAGGGCGCCGATGAGAATCAGGGGCAGCAGCACCGGGTACAGCGCATGCTGGCGGATGGTATCGCCGGCAGCCAGGACCTTGTCCAGGTCGTAGCTGCCGACCACATGGCCGAGCAGCAGGGCCCCGACCAGCAGGCACAAGCCGCCTGCACCGGTCACCATCAGCGCCATGTAGGCACCACGACGGGCGTCGGCGCGGTGGTGCCAGTAGCCAATCAGCAGGAAGGAGAACAGGCTGGTGAGCTCCCAGAAGAACACCAGCTGAATCAGGTTGCCGGAGATCACCAGGCCAAGCATGGCGCCCATGAAGGCCAGGAAGAAGGCGAAGAAGCGCGGTACCGGGTCTTGCGGTGACATGTAGTAGCGCGCGTACAGCGACACCAGCGTGCCGATGCCCAGTACCAGCAGCGAGAACAGCCAGGCGAAGCCGTCCATGCGCAGTACCAGGTTGAGCCCCAGGCTGGGCAGCCACAGGAACTCTTCGCGAATCACACCGCCATGGGCAACCTGGGGGTACAGCAGTGCTACCTGGACGGTACCGACCAGGGCTACGAGCCCGGCAAGAATGGACTCGGCGTTACGTGCGTTGTGCGGCAGCACGGCTGCCAGGCAACTGCCCACGAACGGCAGAAGCAATAGCACTATCAATGACATAGCGGCCTATTCTGGAGAAGTTTGCAAAGATCATACGTGCCGAGGGGGTGATCACCAACACGCAAGCTGTCGCAGAATCCTACAAACAGGCTGTGACAAGCTGTTTTTTTATAACATTTGTTTACAAAGCATAGCTGCTGTTAGCGACTTCACAGCTCCGCCTGGCGTTCGCCTTCATTCTGTACATCGCGTGCCTCGGTGGCGCGTGCTCGACGTACTTTGAGCTCGCTCACCACCACCGCGATCACGATCAGCAGGCCACCGAGCAGTGCCACGCCCGGCAGGCGTTCGCCCGCCAGGCGCCCGACGATTCCGGCCCACACTGGCTCACCGGCGTAGATGAGCGTGGCCCGGGTGGGGGAAACCGACTTTTGTGCCCAGTTCATCGCCACCTGGATGACTGCGCTCATGGCGCCCAGGCCTACGGCGCTGCCCAGCAGCAGCCAGGAGAAGTCGGGGATACGCTCCTGGGTGGGCACGATCATCAGAAATGCCAGCAACGACGCGGTCGCCAGTTGCACCACGGTAACCCGGCGCACGTCGACCTGGCCGGCGTAGCGGCTGATCAGGATGATTTCGCCGGCGATGGCCACTGCGCTGACCAAGGTGACCACCTCGCCCTCGCTGAAATGCAGGCTGCCGCCTTCCGGCCCGGCCAGCAGCATCAGGCCGATGAACGCCAGGCAAATGCCGATGCTGGGCATCAGGCCTGGCCGTCGGCCCAGTACCAGCCACTGCAGCAGTGGCACGAACGGCACGTACAGTGCAGTGATGAACGCCGATTGGCTGCTGCTGATGGTTTGCAGGCCCATGGTTTGCAAGCCATAGCCGAGCATGATCGATACGCCGATCAGCATGCCGGCCTTGAGCTCGGTGAAGGTCAGCCCTGGCAACGCCCGCGCCGAGACCACGCCCACGAACAGTGCAGCTGCAGCAAAGCGCAAGCCGACGAAGAACATCGGGCCACTGACGGTCATCACGTTGTGCACCAGCAGGAAGGTGCCGCCCCACAGCATGGTGATGAACACCAGTACCAGTTCAGCCTTGCTGAGTCGAAAAGTGACGGTGGGGGTCGGTTTGTTGCTGGCCTGGCTCATGGTCTTGCGCACTCGAAGGGGGCGGCGCACAATCGCCGCAAAGTGGGCAGTATACTGCGCAATCTCGACCAGTGAGCAATATAGTGCACAAAGATTCCGCGCACCGCGCATCGGTGCTTCAACATGTCAGCCTCAATGTGCGCAGCCTGCGCAACGCGGCCGGCATGAGCCAGACGACGTTGGCCGAGCGCTCCGGGGTTAGCCGGCGCATGCTGGTGGCGATCGAGGCGGGGGAAAAGAACGTCAGCCTGACCACGCTGGACTTGATCGCCGAAGCCTTTGGGGTGGCATTCAGTACCTTGATCCAGGCGCCTGATCGGCGTGATCCCGGGCGTATCGAAGAGCTGGCCTGGGCGGGTAAGCATCCGCAGAGTCGCGCAGTGTTGCTTGGCACCAGCCCGGCGCGGCGTGAGGTGGAGCTGTGGGAGTGGACCTTGGCGCCTGGCGAGTGCTATTCCAGCGAGGCCGATGCCGAAGGCTGGAGCGAGCAGATTTATGTGGCGCAAGGGCAGCTGACGTTGATCATCGAAGGGGTCGAGCGTCGTTTGCTGGTTGGGCAGTTCCATGTGTTTCCCAGCAACTGCCGGTATGCATACCGCAATGATGGGGCGGTGGCGGTGCGGTTCGTGCGTAATGTGGTGATTTGAGCCTGCAAGCTTTGGGGCTGATGCATAGCCCCAAAGCTTTCGAGCCGATCAGCCTTCAAGCAACTCATCGGTCTTCACGACCTTTGCATAGGCAAATGCCAGCGCCGCCATCGCCGAATCATGAACCTGCGCCGCCGGTACCTGTCTGCCGTCGAACGCCAGCGGCAGGGTCGCACAGGCATCGTGCGCCACGGTCACCTCGTAACCCAGGTCGGCCGCAGCACGGGTGGCGGCATCGATGCACATATGGCTCATGCTGCCGACGATGGTCAGGGCCTCGACGCCATGCCGGTCCAGCGTGTGCTCAAGGTCGGTACCGAGGAAGGCGTTGACCTTGTGTTTGAGCACCACCGGCTCGCCTGCTGCCGGTTCGACCTTGGCGTGAATGGCCGCGCCCTGCGAGCCCGGTGCAAAGAAGGGTGCATCTGCACTGTCGAACTCATGGCGTACATGCACCACCAGGTCGCCGCGCTGGCGCGCGGCTGCCAGCAACCGGGCAGCGTTGTCGGCCGCCTCGTCGGCGCCATCGAGGGTCCATTTGCCGCCCGGGAAATAGTCGTTCTGGATGTCGATGATGATCAGCGCCTGCTTGCTCATGCTGCCTCCTGTGGCAGTAGTCGTTGGTAGGCGTTAGTTATAGGCTGTGTGCACGAACCTGAGGATTGGCGCGAACGACACTATGCGGGCAAAAACTGACATCCCCGCCAGCCTGGACATCGGTCTGCTGCTGTACCCCGGCGTGCAGCGCGCGGCCGTATACGGCCTGGCCGACCTGTTCCTGGTGGCCAACCGGGTTGCGGCCGAACTGGGGGCTGTCGAGCTGCCGCACATTCGGGTCAGCTTCTGGCAGGCCGATGAAGCAGGGCAGTTGCTGCCAACCCCGGATAGCTCAGCGACCGCTGCACCGGGCCTGGGTGTATTGATCATTCCACCAAGCCTTGAGTCGGCCCCGCAAGCCGAGCTGCTTGACCGTCACCGCGCGTCGCTGTGCCAGTTGCACGGGCGCGGTACGGTGCTGGCTTCGGTTTGCATCGGGGTGTTTTTCATTGCCGCCAGTGGGCTACTCGACGGGCGCCCGGCCTGCACCCACTGGAACTACGTACATGCCCTGGCCCAGCGCTTCCCCAAGGTGCGGGTAGAGGCCCGGCAGCCGTTGCTGGACGACGGCGATATCGTGACCTCGGCAGGGTTGATGGCCTGGACTGACCTGGGCTTGCGTCTGCTGGAGCGATTTCTTGGGGCGACGGTGGCGCGAGAGACCGCTCGCTACCTGGCAGTCGAGCCGACGACAGTGCCCTTGCCCGGAGCACTCTTCAGCCCGCGCCTGGACCACGGCGACGAGGCCGTGTTAAAGGTGCAACATTGGTTGCAGGGCAATGGCGGGCAGGATGCTGACCTTGCGGCGATGGCTGCGTGCGCGGGGCTGGAAGCGCGCACCTTCCTGCGGCGCTTTCGTGCCGCCACCGGGCTGCGGCCGACCGAGTATTGCCAGCAGGTGAGGGTAGGGCGAGCCTGCCGTTTGCTGGAGTTCACCCGGCGCAACGTCGAACAGATTGCCTGGGGTGTCGGTTACCAGGACCCGGGTGCGTTTCGCAAGGTGTTCCAGCGCATTACCGGCCTGACGCCGAGTGACTACCGGCGGCGTTTTGCGGTATCAGGTGAGGGGACGCATAAACCACTTGACCTTGACTTTACTTGAGGTTTTACCCTGCTCGGCATCGCGCTGCATGCGTCCGTTACCAGGAGACCGCCGATGTCGGCAATCCCTCATGCCCTTTGGTTCACCCAGATGATCGAGTACGAAGTGCCTAGCATGTGCCAACAAGCATTGGCTCAGGCCTTGGTGGCGCGCAGCGAAGCGCTTGCTGCGCGCTGTGAAGGGCTGCAGGGTGTCAGTGTCCAGGCCAGTGACGATGGCAGCCGGGTGCTGCAATACCTGCAATGGCGGTCACGCCAGGCCTGGTCGGCGGCGGCCGTGTACTTCGTTGAGGAGCCCTTCCTTGAGCTGCTGGGGCAGCATCAGGCGCGCGGGGTGAACTTTGCAGCCTACCAGACGCTGCGCAGTCTGGTGCGCGGCGCCGATGGCGGCCTGCATTGTCAGGTAGGCGAGCTTCAGGCATACCAAGGCGCGTAATGCGGGTAGCGGTCCAGTCGGGCACCGATGACCATTTCGCTGATCCAGGCTGCCAGGATTGAGCTGTAGGCTTTCTGGCTCTGTTCGCTGGACAGCGCGTGGTCGGCCCCGTCGACGATGCGATGGGTGAGTGAATGGGCGCTGATGAATGCCGAGCGGTAGCTCATCAGTGTGCTGTGCGGTACATAGTCGTCCTGTTCGGACTCTACCAGCAAAACGTCCCCGTCGAACTCGGCGCACGCTGCCAGTGCACGGTTGTCCGCCGGGCCAAGCGATTGCTGCCGGTAGGCGTTCAGGCGTTGGCGGTCGAGGGTTTGCTTAGGGGTGTTCCATTCGTCGTCCCAATACATGGCGGGTACCCGCAGGGCCAGCCATTTGACTGGCCGTTGGCGGGTCAGCAGCGTTGCCAGGTAGCCACCATAACTGCTGCCGATGATGGCGATGGCGCTACTGTCCACGGCTGGATGGCTCAGCAGCCGGTCGTAGGCCACCATCAGGTCATGCAGGTTTTGTTCACGCGTGACTGTCAGGCGTTGGCTTTCGGTCTTTTCGTGCCCGCGAAGGTCGAAGGTCATGCACACGCAGCCCAGCCCGGTGATGTGCCGGGCCCGGGCCAGATCACGCTGCTGGCTTCCGCCCCAACCGTGCACGAAGAGGATGCCCGGCATCTTGCTGCCGGGGCTGACCAGGGTGCCGACAATGCTGTCGTTGTCGACTTGCAGTTCAACGGTTTCACTCTGAACGGCCATGTTCGCGAATCCGTGCAAATTTGCTGAATTGTCCGAGTTCACTGTCGTTTCCTTGGTAGAAGAGGGTGGCATCAGCGGGCAGGTCGGGCGTGCCGAACACTTCGTGAGTGGAGGCATGCACCTGCTGCAATGCCGGGTCATCGGCAAATGCCTGCAGGGCCAGCAACTCGGCACTGCTGGCACCGCCCAAGCGCCAGGATTGCTCGAGCACACCGCTACGCAGGTGGCCCTGAGGGCTCATGCCGCGAGCGATGTCGTAGTTGCGCCGTGAGGCGATGAAGCCAGGGAAGTGCTGCTCGGCAGCCTGCTCGTAGGTCATGGCCTGGTTGATCGCCAGGCGCAGGTGGTCTTCCAGGGGGAGTTCCAGCAGCGCTTGATAGTCGCCACGTACCACCACAAGGTCGGAGCCGCCATACACCTCGATGCCCTGGTGGTCATGGGTCAGCTGTTGGGTACCGTGATAGCTGCATGTCAGCCCCGCGACGCGCACTTGGCCGACGCTGAAGGTTTTTACGTCGTTCAGGTCTTCTTCGAGTACCAGCCCCCACACGGCCAGCGCCTGTTCGTCCATATCGTCCAGTAGGGGTTCCAGTGCGTCCGCTGTGCTGATGACATGTTGTCCGCGGCCTGCGCTCGCCAGTACCGGCTTGACCCGTAGCGGGCCGTCGAGCAGCAGCAACTGTGCGGCAGTGCGCGCATCGGCTTTGCTGAACACGGTGTAGCCGCGCAGCAGTGCATCACAAGCCTGTTGGGCGAAGGCATCGGTCCAGCCCGGTGGGAAGCTGGCCTTGGCCGGCAGCGGGTGGGAGATTGCCTTGGTCGCCATGTGGGGGTAGGACACCAGGCCGCCAAACAGATCCTGTTCGCCAAGAATACCCAGGGCGGCATAGCGCCTGTGGTCGATCAGGGTCTCGGTGGGCACGAAGTAGTAGTTATCGTTGGTGTTGGCCTGCTGCCTGAGCACATGTGGGCAACCCAGCAGGCGGGCGAGGCCGTCGGCAAGCTTGAGGTGCACGGCGTGCTCATGCTCGGGCGTTTTCTCGCGGGTGTCGAGCAGCACCACGCCGGTTTTCGAATGCCAGGCACTGGGCATGGTCATTTGCCTGTGGGCAGTGAGTGTACTGTGTGTGAAGCCGCCCCTTTGCGGAAGTTCAGCGGGACTTGATCGGTGGTCCTGAGCGCCTTGTATGAAGTGTCTGATTAGTGCAAGGCGTGGCGGGCAATGCATGCCGTGTCTTGGTCGTCGCGATTGCAGGGTTCTGGCGGCTGTTCCATTATCGGCACATTGGATCAACCGTGATGTTGCCGCAGGAGAGCGCATGAACGTCCAGACCACCCTTGAGCAAAGCGTGCCACAGCGCCTGGCACGCGTGCGCCAGGCCATGGCGGCAGAGGGCATCGATGCCTTGCTGGTGCCTTCGGCCGACCCCCACCTTTCCGAATACCTGCCCGGTTACTGGCAGGGGCGTCAGTGGCTCTCGGGTTTCCACGGCTCGGTCGGCACACTGGTAGTTACCCCGGGGTTTGCCGGCTTGTGGGTAGATAGCCGCTACTGGGAGCAGGCGGAACATGAGTTGGCTGGCAGCGGTATTGAGCTGATGAAGCTTTTGCCGGGCAAACCCGGGGCACTGGAGTGGCTGGGTGAAAACGTCGAGCTCAACGGCAGTGTCGCGGTGGATGGTGCGGTCATGGCGTTGGCTTCGGCACGCCAGTTGGTCGAACGGTTGAAAGTGCGTGGTGCGCGGTTGGTGACTGACAAGGACTTGCTGGAGCAGGTCTGGGATGGGCGCCCGGCGTTGCCCGGCAACCCGGTGTACCAGCACTTGCCACCTCATGCCACGGTGAGCCGGGCGGAAAAACTCACGCAGTTGCGCCAAGGCATGCAAGCCAAGGGCGCGAACTGGCATTTCATTGCGACCCTCGATGACATCGCCTGGCTGTTCAACCTGCGTGGCAGCGATGTTTCCTACAACCCGGTGTTCCTGGCCTTTGCCTTGATCAATCAGCAGCAGGCCATCCTGTTCGTTGGCCAGGACAAGATGGATGCGCATTTGCGCCAAGTGCTGGCAGTCGACGGCATCGAGGTGCGCGACTACAGCGAGGCTGGCAAGGCTTTAGGTGCCGTACCGGCCGGTAGCAGGTTGCTGGTGGACCCGGCACGGGTCACCTGTGGCCTGCTGGAAAACCGTTCGGCAGAGGTTGTGCTGATCGAGGGGATCAACCCCACCACCCTGAGCAAGTCATGCAAAGGTGATGAAGACCTTGTTCACATCCGTCAGGTCATGGAGCAGGACGGTGCGGCCTTGTGCGAATTCTTCGCCTGGTTCGAGGCCAGCCTGGGCAAAGAGACTATCACCGAGCTGATGATTGACGAGCGACTGAGTGCCGCCCGTGCTCGGCGCCCGGGTTTCGTATCGCTGAGTTTCTCGACCATTGCTGCCTTCAATGGCAACGGTGCCATGCCGCATTACCGCGCTACCGAGCAGTCGCACGCGGTCATCGAGGGCGACGGGCTTTTGCTGATCGATTCGGGCGGGCAGTACCTGGGCGGCACCACCGACATCACACGCATGGTGCCGGTGGGCAACCCCAGCCACCCGCAGAAGCAGGATTGCACCCGGGTACTCAAGGGCATGATTGCCCTGTCGCGTGCCACCTTTCCGCGTGGGGTGCTGTCGCCGTTGCTCGACGCCATTGCTCGTGCACCGATCTGGGCAGACCAGGTGGATTACGGCCACGGTACCGGGCATGGGGTAGGTTACTTCATGAATGTGCATGAAGGGCCACAGGTCATTGCCTACCAGGCGGCACCTGCACCGCAGACGGCGATGCAGGCGGGCATGATCAGCTCGATCGAGCCAGGTACGTATCGCCCGGGGCAATGGGGTGTACGCATCGAGAACCTGGTGGTCAATCGCGAAGCCGGCAACAGCGCATTTGGCGGCTTCCTGAACTTCGAGACGTTGACATTGTGCCCGATCGACACCCGCTGCCTGCTAGCCGAACAGCTGTCAAAAGAAGAGGTGGAGTGGTTGAACCGCTATCACACCACGGTGCGTGAGCGCCTGGCGCCGTTGCTCAAGGGTGACGCCTTGGCCTGGCTAGAGACGCGTACCGCGCCGCTGTAACGGCAAATGAAAAGGGCAGCTTGTGAGCTGCCCTTTTTTCTACTTGCAGATGACGATCATGCTGCGGCTGGTGTAACCCGCCGGGTTGATGCCGAACAAGTAATCGCCGGCTTCTTCATCGCTGTCGCCCGAGCGTGCGATGACCCGGTAGCCGCGTGTGCTGCAAGAGCTCGCGGCTTTGCTGTAGCAGTTGTCCCACGAAGAGGAGAGGCCGGAGCAGTTGATATGCAGGCCCTTCTTGCCCCTCTTGACCTCAGTCTTGGCCGTGGCGGCACATCCAGCAATAGCCAAGATGGCCAGGATGAGAAAAATACGTTTCATTCCTGTCCTTAAATGCAGGGCCGATCAGCTGTCGTCTGGCCCTGTCGTTATCGCTTCGGTTCTTCCTGAAATTTCCCCAGCGTCCCTGTTCGGTTCAGTAGATAGCGTAAAGATGATGATTCTGTGACAGCTTAATCAGCGAGACGGATCGCTACAATCTTTAATCCTGTCTCAAATGAAAATATTTCTCATATCAGTCTGCTGCGACGGCTGGGGCGGGCTCCTTGCGCATGGAGAGCGTGGTGCCGACAGAGGCCGTAATAATTGCCAGAATCGCCAGCCATTGGGTAACCGTCAGCACTTCGCCCAGGAAGAGCAGGCCGGACAACGCCCCGAACGCCGGTTCGATGCTCATGAGGGTGCCGAAGGTCCGAGCCGGAATGCGCGTGAGGGCAACCATCTCCAGGCTGTAGGGCAGTGCGGTGGACAGTATCGCCACGCCCAACGCCATGGGGATGACAGCGGGCGTGAGCAGCGCACTGCCCGCGTGGACAATGCCGATGGGGGCGACGAACAGTGCAGCGACCACCACGCCGAGCGCGGCGCTCTGGATGCCGTGTTCGGCCCCGGCACGCTGGCCGAACAGAATGTACAGGGCCCAGCACACGCCAGCCCCCAGCGCGTAGATAGCACCGGCCGGGTCGAGTGCCTGGCCACTGTGCCCTGCTGGCAGCAACAGCAGCAGGCCGGCGATGGCCAGGGCAATCCACAGAAAGTCGATTGGCCGGCGTGAAGAGAAGATCGCCACGGCGAGCGGCCCGGTGAACTCCAGTGCAACGGCAATGCCGATGGGCACCGTTTGCAGCGCCATATAGAAGAGGAAGTTCATGCCACCCAGGGCCATGCCATAGATGACCACGTTACGCAGGGTGTTGGCGGTCATGCGTACCCGCCACGGGCGCAATATAAGCAGCATGATGATGCTGGCGAATATCAGGCGCAGGGCGGTGGTGCCTTGTGCGCCGATAATGGGGAACATGCTTTTGGCCAGGGAGGCACCCGATTGAATCGATGCCATGGCGATAAGCAGCAGCCCAATCGGGAAGAAGGTGGCGGCCAGGCTGCGGGGCTGGGTGTTCATTTCTGCGCGGCGATCCTTGGGCGGGGTGGGTGATGAGCAATATAGTGCGCAATTGATGGGGCGCGTGGTAGCCCTGAAGCGCCTTCGGCATAAATATTTCAAAACATTGAAATTAAGGGTTGACCTCCTTGAAGGCGGCCCTATAATGCGCACCACTCCAACGCGGTAGCGAAGCAAAGCTAGCGACCCTGTTGAGTCAAGTGTTTGAAGCTAAACGAGTTTCTCGCAAAAAACTTCAAAATAAACGCTTGACAGGCTCTGAGGAAAGCGTAGAATGCGCGCCTCGGTTGAGACGAAAAGCTCTTAACCAAACGCTCTTTAACAAATCGAATCAAGCAATTCGTGTGGGTGCTTGTGAGTACGGACTGATAGTCAAAAAGATTATCAG
>NZ_JBICMM010000023.1:0-8139 GCF_043106425.1 Pseudomonas sp. FYR_2 | reverse complement strand
CCTGCAAAGCACAATTATCCCCTCAAACACTTCAACTCACTGAAATCCGTCCGCACCTTGCCCAACCTATCCTGCAAAAACCGCCGCTGTTGCGGCGTGCTCTGCTGCACCAGGTCCACCAGTAAGCTCCGGGCCTGCCGCTCGGTATTCTGAAACGCCGCACGATACGCCGGCGTCCACAAACTCTCCTTGCGCTGCAGCAACGTCGCCAGCCGCGGCTCGAAACTGGCGTCATTGCGCTGGTTCATCGCCAGCAGCAATTGCTGCTGCCAGTGGGCGCGGTTGGCGATCCATTCGCGGTTATGGTCACCCAGCGCCTGCGACCAGGCCTGCACCCGCTGCTTCTGCACCGGCGTCAGTTCCCCCAGCCATGGCGTCAGGCGTTTTTCCATGCGCTCGGTACGGCGGGCGATCTGTTTGGCCAGCGGTGTATCCACATACTGCTTCTGCCGCTCGCTGATGTCGTCGCGAAAGGCATCACGCATTTCCGCCACTTGGATGTCGCTCATGCCACGCAGCAGTTCAGTGGCCGACGGGGTGATGGCTTCTGCCACCCGGCCAATCGCCTCGCGGGCCTCATGGGTACGTTGCTGCAGGGCTTGGTCGGTCACCTGGTCGTCAGCGACCATGCCGCGTACCCGGTCCAGCCAGTCGAGGTAACCGGGCAGCTGGGTCTTGCAATGCCAGGCCAGGTGCTCGCGCAATCGGTCGTCGAGCATGGCTTTCTGCTCGCGGTTCATGTCCAGGTAATCGCCCAGCGACCACGGCACCAGGCGATCGAGGTTGCGGTAGGCCAGGTCGATACGGCTGCAGGCGGCCAGGGCCAGGGCGAAGCCGATAGCGACAAGCAGGGCTTTGGACAGGCGTGCAGGCATGTGCTGTTCCTTCCCGAATCGGGCCAGATCGTAGACGCAGGGAGCACGGACGGTTCCACTGCATCAGCGGTCGGACGGTGTGATGGCTTCAGGTGTAGAATAGCCCCCTTGTCTTGAGGATCATCAGAAATGGCTCTGCTTGGGCGTTACAACAGTTTGCAAATCGTGAAGCACGTGGACTTCGGCCTGTACCTGGACGGCGGTGCCGACGGCGAGATCCTGCTGCCCGGGCGCTACATCCCGAAAAACGCCGAAACCGAAGTCGATGACTGGCTGAACGTGTTCATCTACCTGGACAGCGAAGACCAGCTGATCGCCACCACCGAAAAGCCCAAGGTGCAGGTCGGCGAATTCGCCAGCCTCAAGGTCAAGGACATCAACGGTGCCGGCATCTTCCTGGACTGGGGCCTGTCCAAGGACCTGCTGATGCCGTACTCGGAAGAGGCACGGCCGCTGAAGATCGGCGACTACTGCGTGGTGCACGTCTACCTCGACAAGCGCACCCGCCGCATCACCGCGACTTCACGCCTGGACCGCTACCTCGACGTCACACCGGCTGACTACAAGGTCGGGCAACCGGTCGAGCTGCTGGTGGCCGGTGAAACGCCGATGGGCTTCAAGGCCATCATCAACAACCGCCACTGGGGCCTGATTCACAAGAACGAGGTGTTCAAGTTTCTGCGTTCGGGCATGCACGAGAAGGGCTTCATCAAGGAAGTGCGCCACGACGGCAAGATCGCCCTCAGCCTGCAGCCAGTGGGCGCGGCCCTGTCCGACAGCCTGCAAGAGCAGATCATGGCACGCCTGGAGGCTGAAGGTGGGGTGTTGGGCGTGTGCGACAAGAGCGACCCGGCGCTGATCAGCAAGCTGTTCAACGTCAGCAAAGGCAACTTCAAGAAGGCCATTGGCGGGTTGTTCAAGCAGGGCCTGATCGTCATCCATGACGACCGTATCGAAAAGGTCTGACTGCCCTTACGCCTGCACGAAGTTGCGAAAATCCAGCTGCTCGCCACCCGGACGGGTGTCGCGCAGCAGCGAGTCGCGGTCAGCGCTGAGGGCCAGGCTGATGGTCGAGCGGCGTTTGCCGGGCTTGCGCACTTCCATCTGCTCCAGGTGAGCCTTGAGGAAATTGGTGGGCACCTTCAGGTGCTGCAGCTCATCGCTTTCTGGCGTGTGCAACAGCAGGTTGACCCAGTCGGCCTGGCCTTTGCCCAGCAGCTTCACGGGTACTTCGAACCACCACAGGTTGCGTTTGTTGTCCAGGATGGCGAACAGCGTGTTGTTGCTGTTCAGCACCGGTTTGGCCAGTGCTTCGTTGCGCCGGGCGATGGCGGCGGGTTTGTCGAGTTTCATGCAGGTTCCTGCGGGTTGACGCTATGAAGGCCTGCATTGTGAGGGGTGGCACTGGGCGGGGCAAGGTTTGATGAAGACCTTTGCGTTGGGGCTGACGCGGCAGAAGTTGTGCACCTCCACGCCGCTCAAATGCGCGCCTTGGGTATCGCGCACCGCCAGCCCAGGGCGGGTGGTGCTGCGCACGTGGGTGCCGAACTGGCCGGGCAGGGCTGATGGCATCGCGCGGGCGCAGGGCCGATTCGGTGCGGTATTCGCCAGTATTTTTACCGCTTGGCGCACGCGTTACAAATCCGTTGAAACTCCTGGCGAGGGCGTTGGGTCCACCGACTGTCGACACGGTTCACGTGTCTCCCATTGCAGGAGTTTTGCCATGAGCGGTACTACAGACAAAGCGAAAGGCCTGGCCAACGAAGCGATCGGCAACATCAAGCAGGGCGTCGGCAAGGTGACCGACAACGACAAGTTGCGGGCCGAAGGCAAGGCGCAGGAGCTGAAAGGCGAGGCGCAGCAGATCAAGGGCAATGTGAAGGATGCGGTGAAGAAGCCTTGATCTGAAGCGGGCTGACCCAGCCTGTTCGCGTCTGACCTGCGCGAACAGGCTGGTATTTACGTAAGCAAATTCTTCCAGCACGGCCGGGAGCAGCACAGCAACCGCATGGTCTATTAGACTTGTTTGTTGTAATGATCAAGCGGCGAAAGGAGACGCTATGATTTTCCCCGACCTGCGCGGTCTGCCCCTGCACCGCGTGCTGGTACGCACCGTCAAGGAATTCCTCGACGACGAGATGTCCACCTATGCCTCCGCGCTGGCTTACCAAGCCTTGTTTTCGCTGTTCCCCTTCTTGCTGTTCCTGATTGCCCTGATCGGTTTCCTGCACCTGCCAGATTTCTTCTCCTGGCTGCGCCTGCAAACCGAGCTGGTGCTGCCGCCCCAGGCACTGGAGCAGGTTAACCCGGTAATCGACCAGCTCCAGCAGTCCAAGGGCGGGCTGCTGTCAGTGGGTATCGTGATTGCCCTGTGGACCGCGTCGGCGGGCGTGCGCCTGATGATGAGCGCCATGAACGCCGCCTACGACGTGCCCGAAGGGCGACCGGTATGGAAGCGCATACCGCTTTCCATCATTTACACCGTGGGCCTGGCCGGCATGCTGCTGGTGGCGGCGGCGCTGATGGTGCTGGGGCCGCAGGTGATGGAGTGGATTGCCTCACAGGTGGGCATGCAGGAGTTCATCGTAACGCTGTGGACCATCCTGCGCTGGCCGGCGATCATCATCCTGCTGATGGTGGCCGTGGCGGTGATCTACTACGTGATGCCCGACGTGAAACAGAAGTTTCGCTTCATCACACCCGGCTCGGTGCTGGCGGTGGTGGTGTGGATCGTGGCCTCGCTGGGCTTTGCCTACTACGTGAAAACCTTTGCCGACTACAACGCCATGTACGGCAGCATTGGTGCAATCATCGTGCTGTTGCTGTATTTCTATATCTCGGCTGCCGTATTGCTGTTGGGCGCCGAAATGAATGCGGTGATCGAGCACATGTCAGCCGAAGGCAAGAACCCGGGCGAAAAAGATTTCAACGGCGAAAAGCCCAAGGAAACCTTGACGGTGCTGGGCCACGAGCACCCCAACCCGAACGCGTCCGATACTGTCGAGCCGAACACCAGATGATCCGCGACATTCTTAAAATGGGTGATGAACGCCTGCTACGCATCGCCCCGCCCGTGCCCGAGCACCTGTTCGGCACGGCCGAACTGCAGCAACTGATCGACGACATGTTCGAAACCATGCGGCATGTGGGCGGTGTCGGCCTGGCCGCGCCGCAGATTGGCGTCGACCTGCAGTTGGTGATCTTCGGCTTCGAGCGCAGCGAACGTTACCCGGATGCCGAAGCGGTGCCGCAGACCATTTTGCTCAACCCGGTCATCACACCGACCTCCACCGAGGTCGAGGACGGCTGGGAAGGCTGCCTGTCGGTGCCTGGCCTGCGCGGCGTGGTGCCGCGCTTCAAGCACATCTGCTACGAAGGGGTCGACCCCCAGGGCAACCCGATCAACCGCTTTGCCGACGGCTTCCATGCAAGGGTGGTGCAGCACGAGTGCGATCACCTGATCGGGCGGCTTTACCCGTCACGCATTCAGGACTTCGCCAAGTTCGGTTACACCGAGGTGCTGTTCCCGGGGCTCGACGTCAGCGACGACTGAGCCCGCTCCAGCGCTACCAGGCGTTTGCTGCGCTGGTAGCGCAGCAGGCGGCTTGCCAGGCTTTCGGGCAGTTGCCCGGCCATGTGGAAACCCAGGCGCTGATAGAAGGGCACCAGGTCCGGGTGGCAGAACAGCCAGGTTGGGCCATTGGCCTGCTCCAGCGCCGCTTCGATCAAGCGTCCGGCCATCCCCTTGTTGCGCTGTTGCGGGTCGACGAACAACCCGGTCAGCCAATAGCCATCGCCCACAGGGCTCAGGCTCAAGCCTGCAATGATACCCGGCGCCCTCGCCACCCACAGTTGCGCATCGCTCGCAGCACGCATGCGCGAGCCGTGCTGACGGTAAAAATGGTCTAGCAGCCGGCGTTCTGTCTCCGAAAGCGTCGAGCAGTGAAGATATTTTAATGAAATGGCGAGTCCTGCCCTGAAAGCTGGCCAGAGGCTCTGGCTTGATGGTTTGCGGCCAATTTGACGCAGATTGTTGCAAATCCGGCAAGGGTGAATATCCGACTGCGGGGTTCAACTATTGCCAAGCGGGAGTAGACTTTTACACATCCCCCCTGGCAGTACGAAGCGGGATCGGTACTTCGTGCCATCTTCACCGTAGATGGCAACTTCTCCGCGCCGTTCACGGCAATAGAAGTCAATCGATCAGCTTGAATGCTCAAAAGGCAAATCCACATGAAACCATTACTGATTCTTGCATTGGTCGGTATGTCCTCGTTCGCCCTTGCCGATGAGGCCACCCCCGTCTCCAGCCAGCCTGTGGCCCAGCAGTACGACTACTCCATGAACCTGGACATCAAACGGGTGATCAACCTGTCGACCATCCCCAATGTCTGCGAAGTGGTACCTGCCACGATGACCTATGAAGACCACCAAGGCCAGGTGCATACCATCCAGTACCGGGCCATGGGTGAGGGTTGTCAGCAAGGTTGAAGCTGAAGCGATCCCTGTAGGAGCGGCTTTAGCCGCGAACACCTGCGCAGCCGGTGCCATCCACCTCGGTAGATGGATCGCGGGGACGCCCGCTCCTACGGACTATAAAGCCTCTGCTCGACAGAAAATTTCCAACACCTGTCGATTCCTCCGCTCTCCGTTCGACCATAGGTGAAGGCACCACCGTGCCCCCCATGACCTGTCGGAGGAACCCCGATGAGCACCGCAGCCGAAACCGAGATTCGCCAACTGATCGAGCGCTGGATGCAGGCCGTGCGCGATCGCGACATCCCCAACATCACCGCCCCCTATGCCGATGACATCGTCGCCTTCGATGCCATCCAGGCCCTGCAATTCAAGGGCAAGGCTGCCTACACCGCGCACTGGGAAATGTGCATGGGCATGTGCACCGGCCCCATGGTCTTCGAACTGGCCGAACTCACCGTACACGCCGCTGGCGACCTGGCCCTGGCCCACTGGCTGAACCGCTGCGGGCCGGGCGATGACGAAAGCCAGTGCGGCTTCATGCGTGCCACCGTGGGCTATCGTCGTCAGGGTGGCCAGTGGCAGGTGATCCATGAGCACTGGTCGGCGCCGTTCGACATGGAAACCCAGAAAGCCCTGTTCGATCTCAAGCCCTGAGCCGTTATCGCCAAACGCACTTTGCCAATACCCTGGAGGCGACCATGAAATACCTGTGCCTGGTCTATTGTGACGAGGGGCTGCTGCACAGCCTGCCCGACAGCCCGGAAGACGCCGAGTGCATGGCGTATGCCGAAGCCATCCAGGGCTCCGGGCGAATGCTGGCGGCCGAGGCGCTGAAGCCTGTGCAGACCGCCACCACGGTACGCGTGCGCAACGGGCACATGAGCCTGACCGACGGCCCGTTCGCCGAAACCAAAGAGCAACTGGCGGGTTTTTACCTGGTGGAGGCCCGCGACTTGAACGAGGCGCTGAACATCGCCAAGGGTATTCCTGCCGCACGGGTCGGTAGCGTCGAGGTAAGGCCCGTGCGCCAACTGCAACCCTGACAGCAAAGGAGCACAACAATAATGAGCCTTGCCCAACCTGCACCTGCCCAACACGAGTTGTCCATCAGCCGCTTGATCGATGCGCCCCCGGCCAAGGTGTTCCGCGCCTGGACCGAGCCCCAGTGGCTGATGCAGTGGTGGGGGCCGCACGGCATGACCACCCCGGAGTGCGAGATGCAGTTGTGGGCCGGCGGCCTGTTCCGCACCCTGATGCGCGCGCCGGATGGCAGCGAGTACCCGAACCAGGGTGTGTTTCTGGACATTGCCGCACCACGGCGGCTGGTGTTCACCGATGCCTTCGGCCCCGGCTGGGTGCCCTCGAACAAGGCCTTCATGACCGCCGTGATCAGCTTTGACGAGGAGCAAGGCAAAACCCGCTACACCGCCCGCGCCTGGCACTGGAATGCCGCCGACTGCCGGGCCCATGAGGAGATGGGCTTTCACCAGGGCTGGGGAGAAAGCCTGGACCGCCTGGTGGAGGTGGTGACCCAGCGGATGCCCGACTGATGGCGGCACTGGCCCAAGTGCGCGCCGAAGTCGAGGCGGTGTACCGGCGGGAGTCGCGGCGCATTTTGGCAACGTTGATCCGCTTGCTGGGTGATTTCGACCTGGCCGAGGAGGCCATGCATGATGCCTTCTTCATCGCCGTCGAGCGTTGGCAGCGCGACGGCATTCCTGAAAACCCAAGGGCGTGGCTGGTTTCCACCGGGCGCTTCAAGGCCATCGATGCGCTGCGCCGGCGCGCCCGTTTTAACCGCTCCCAAGCCGACCTGAGCATGCTGCTCGACGGGCAGGCACAGGACCCCAGCGAAGAAGAGTTGCTGGCCGATGACCGCCTGCGGCTGATCTTCACCTGCTGCCACCCGGCACTGTCCGCCGATGCCCAGGTACCGCTGACCCTGCGCGAAGTCTGCGACCTGACCACTGAACAGATTGCCCGCGCCTTCCTGCAAAGCCCGGCCACCATTGCCCAGCGCATCGTCCGCGCCAAAGCCAAGATCCGTGATGCCGGCATTCCGTACCAGGTGCCAGAGCTGAACGAACTGCCCGAACGACTGGAGAGCGTGTTGCGGGTTATCTATCTGGTGTTCAACGAGGGCTATTCGGCGTCATCGGGTGAGGCGCTGTTGCAGCAGGACCTGAGCGATGAAGCCATCCGCCTGGCGCGGCTGTTGGTGCAGTTGCTGCCCGACCCGGAGGCGGTCGGCTTGCTGGCCTTGATGTTGCTGCAGGCGTCGCGGCAGCAGGCGCGAACCGATGCCCAAGGCAACCTGGTGGTGCTGGAGCAGCAAGACCGCAGCCTGTGGGACCGGCAACGCATTGACGAAGGCTGCGAGCTGGTGCGCCAGGCGCTGCAAAGCCGCGCGTTCGGGGCCTATACCGTGCAGGCGGCGATTGCTGCGGTGCATGCCGAAGCATCGACGGCAGCGCAGACGGACTGGGCGGAGATTGTCGGGCTTTATGACGTGTTGCAGCGGCATTGGCCGTCAGCCGTGGTGGAGCTGAACCGGGCGGTGGCGCTGGCGAAGCGGGATGGGCCGGAGGTTGGCTTGCGGGCGGTCGAGGGGATTCTGGAGCGGGGGGAGCTGCTGGACTATCACCTGGCGCATGTGGCACGGGCGGAGTTGCACTACCAGTTGGGGCAGGTGGAGGCGGCGCGAGCGGCGTGGCGCCAGGCGCTGGCCTTGACCCGACAGGAGCCGGAGCGGCGACATATCGAACGGCGGCTGAAAGTCATTGAG
>NZ_JBICMM010000022.1:0-374 GCF_043106425.1 Pseudomonas sp. FYR_2 | reverse complement strand
CTATCACCCACTATGGCCGCACTTTCCAGAGCGTTCCACTAATCTCAAATCAACTTAAGGGCTGGTCCCCGTTCGCTCGCCACTACTAAGGGAATCTCGGTTGATTTCTTTTCCTCAGGGTACTTAGATGTTTCAGTTCCCCTGGTTCGCCTCTTGCACCTATGTATTCAGTACAAGATACTCAGCTTATGCTGAGTGGGTTCCCCCATTCAGAGATCTCTGGATCACAGTCTGTTTGCCGACTCCCCAAAGCTTATCGCAGGCTACCACGTCTTTCATCGCCTCTGACTGCCAAGGCATCCACCGTATGCGCTTCTTCACTTGACCATATAACCCCAAGCAATCTGGTTATACTGTGAAGACGACATTCGCCG